>WGDB01000055.1 GCA_015493495.1 Helicobacteraceae bacterium
GTTTTTAGGAGTATCTGGAAGCAATTTCTTGGTCCATTTCGACCAGAAACTTGTCTGGTTTGATTGGTTGTTCGGTCGAAATTATAGCTTCAAATGGCTTTTAAATCCCTAAATATAGGGACTTGTTTACTTTTTCAGGGCTGACTATTTATGCTGATTTTCCAAAGTTATAAGGTCTGGAGTGGCTAAAGAGAGCCCTTGTTCTACAGAAGATTCATAACACAGACGAAGCAGGCGATTTCTTGTACATACTATATGTTTACGTACATTACGTGTCAACTTTGTTTTTGGAAGACTGTCAAGGAAATAGGCCAGTGTAAACTCCAAAGCATAATCTCCGGTCTCAGTCATCATCCACTCTATTTCAAGGTTAGGATTGATCTTGACCAAGTCATCCTCTTTTGCCCTTTCCGCGACATTTTTAAACATTTCATCCACCTGCTTTAAAAACTCACGCATGCCACTTGGCTGACGGCTTTTAATGTCCAAGGTTCCATCAATCTGCGGATATCCTATCTTAAATGTCAATGTATGTCTCAGACCATCAGTCGAAGCTTTTTTACTGAGGTTGTCAATATGCTGTTCAATAAGCTTTGAATTACGTATCAGGGTCTTAGTGTTGGTACGCGTGTTGAAAAGAAGTGTATAGATGAAGGTCACTCTTGAAATGATGTAATCATCAGGCATCCCCTCAATGTGTACCACATCCCCATCTTCAAGCATATCTGAACTCAGGATCACCATACAGTAGTAAGGATCAGGTGCCCAAATAGAGTTAGTCAATGCTAAGAAAGCAACGATTAATCCTAACAGGCCCGTTGTCTCCAACATAGAGCTTAGACCCCATGCTTTTATGATGAGATAGACAGCAACAAAAATGATAATAGTAATAGTAAAGATATCGACAAGACGGCTATTATAGGTGTCAATATAGACTATTTTTTTGTCCATCTCCTTCTCTCTACCAAACTTTTTACGAGAGACAAGGGAGATGGCATTATAAGCAAAGGCTGAAATATAGACGACGATAAGAGTATAGGCAAAGCCACTAAAATAGTTGTCATACGCCTCTGTAACAAAGGAGATGAGGAAGTCTAGTATTGTAAATAGGGCAAAAAGCAAGTTGACTGAACGCAGAATACTCAGTTGAAACTTATTTTCATTACCTGAGTTGAAAAAACGGATGATCTTTGGAGCGAAGATATAGAGCCCGATGTTTATCAAGACGATACTTATACTGTAAGTCACTTCAAACCAATTCAGATGTTCCAGATCAGGAAGATAGACTCTAATAAGACCTTATAGCTAACGGTGTGCTGCATCATCTTTAAACTCCTTGATGATTTTTAAATACTCTTTAAGATTTTCAAAACGGTGATTACCACCCTCTTCAATAATGATCTTGGCACCCTTATATTTTTTTGCAGCTTTTTTGTAGTCCAAAAGTTCATCACCTGTTTGTAAAAGCAGCAGATAGCCTTTGGGGTCGACAGGTTTGGCTATGGCAAACTCAAAAAGTGCCTTAAGATCGTCCCGTGTAAATTCAAATGCCTCTCCACTACACCAATAGTGGTTTGTCCCAACAAAGGGGGCCAATGTAATAAAAGGTTCTGTAGAAGGGTTGATAAGCACCGCTTTCATACGTAAGAGCTCTGCAAAATAACTGGCATAATAACCACCAAGAGAAGAACCAATGATCAAAGAGACCTCATGTTCAATGATCAGTTTTTTTATAAAACTTATAGCCTCTGCCGGTGACACAGGAAGATCTGGAGAGAGTACATAATCTTCTCCAAAATAGTTTTTAAGCAACTTACTTTTTGTTGAGTCCCCGCAAGAGGCAAAACCATGAAGGTATAAAATCATTTTATGCTCACTTTCAGACCTGGGTCCATAATCAGTTTTTGCTGCATTGCATAGCCCATAAATAGTGTAAAGAAATCTGCCAGACTCATGGATTTTGGGTTCTCTATTTTAATATAAACATGTCTGCTTGTACCCTTGAGTATAGCTTCTAGTTTCTTTTCAAGTTGATTGTTTTTGTTCAAAAGTGCGTCAAAGACAAGGTCTTTTTTACTGGTCTCTGTGATAGTTGAATGCATCTGTTTGAGCAATGATGTTGTAAGCTCTTTTTGAGTGTAAACCTTACTGCCAAGCAATCCATAACTGGTGTTGACACTCTGATGTGCTTCATCACCCTTGACCTTAGACATATCGCTTTTGTAGTTTATGTATATAAGGTTCTTCAAAAAACCTTTTGGATTTTCGATTTTGATGTCTATATTGTTGATAACTATAAATGCCAACATTCCCATAGAATTCTGTTCAGCACTCTCTTGAAGTTTTTTGAGTCCCTCTTTAATAGTGTAGCGGGTCTTGAAACTTATACTGATTTTTCCTGTACGTAGGCTACCTTCATCTTTGATAACCGTATCTTTACCCTCATTTTTCAAAGTCACTAAATAATCAGCGTCACTCGGTGTATCAAGATACTTTTGAAAATAACGATACTGCTCACTTTTTCTACCAAAGGCTTCAGCCATCTCTTTTTTCTCAAAAAAGAGATTGTGCCCATCCTCACGAATATCTTTCAATGCTATAGAAAAGTGGCGACCTTCATCTTTTTTCAAGTCGCTATTACCTTGTTTGAACTCCAGGAATGCTTTGACATTGTATAACTTCAGTGAGGCTATCTCTAGTTTACTCTTCTTCTGTGTCTCCATATCCGTATTCGTCAGAACCAAGTCTTTAACAAAACAGTCCCCTTTAGTACAAGAGACCTTAGAGACCGAGGAGATGTTACCATCTTTGATCTTCTCCTCTACTAACTGAAGAAACTCTTTTTCGTACGTCGTTTGTGCCTGTAACGACACCACTGCGATCAACAATAATAGCCATAGTCTTAATCTCATCATTTTCCTTTGTTCCCTCTTCTAAATACCAATTTCTATAATCTCGTCTGCACACCAGTGGGCCAGGTCAAGCTCATGTGTGATCAGCAACATCGCTGTTTTATCAAGATGTTTTATAAGCAGTTTCATCACATCCAACTGTATGACATTATCAAGAGCAGAGGTAGGTTCATCGAGTAGAAGCAGTTCCGGTTTCATCAGCAGTGCCCTTACAATAGAACAGCGTTGCAACTGTCCGCCGGAGAGTTCATGTGGACGTTTTTCCAAAAGGTCCCGCTCCAACCCCATCTCTTCTAAATATGTGTCCAGACCTTCCAATGAAGCGACATCGCGCATCTGGTTGATTACGTTATAGGAAGGATGAAATGAGGTATAAGGGTCTTGAAAGACTTGCGAGACCCTACTTGCTTGTAACGTACCCTTTAAGGGCTTTAAATTAGTGAGTATCAATTCAAAAAGAGTTGATTTTCCTGAACCACTCGCCCCTACTACCGCTTTTATCTCACCTTGTGAAAGAGAGAGTGAAAAGTCTTTATACAGTAATTTTTCAGGGCTATAGCCAAAGCTAAGATCTTTGACTTCTAAAACTGTTTTCAACGAATCTGGCCGTTACCATAGATCTTAAACTTATAGGTAGTCAAACCTTCAATACCCATAGGACCACGAGCATGAAGTTTGTTAGTCGAGATCCCAACTTCTGCACCAAAACCAAAGGCACCGCCATCGGTAAACCTTGTAGATGCATTGACATAGACAGCCGCCGCATCTATAGCATTTAAAAAGAGCTCTGCTGTTGTATAGTTCTCGGTCACGATCGCTTCTGAGTGGCCTGAACCAAAACGCACTACATGTTCTATCGCACCAGTAACACCATCAACTACTTTGATGTTCAAAATATTAGCAAGGTACTCTGTATCGTAGTCCTCATCAGTGGCATGTTCAACCCCAATGATAGCCTGCGTATTATCACAACCTTTGAGCTCTGTCATCGTCTCGTCAAAAACCATCTTCAACTTTGGCAGCGTCTCTTTGGCAATAGCACTGTCAACAAGCAGTGTCTCCATCGCATTACAGACGCCTGGACGATCGACCTTGGCATTGACTGCAATAGAGAGCGCCTTGCCGATGTCTGCATCTTTGTCAATATAAGTATGACACTGCCCTTTGTCATGTTTAACCACAGGTACTGTTGCATTTTCACTGACATACTTTATGAGACCTGCACCACCGCGAGGAACAATAAGGTCCACATACTTGTCCATCTTGATAAGCTTGGCAACACCCTCTCTCGAAGCATCAGGGAGTAGAGAGACTAGTGCTTCGGGCAGGTTGTTGGCTGAGAGTGTCTTACGCAAGACATCAGCGATCACCACATTGGAGTGTTCCGCTTCTTTACCACCTTTTAGTACACAGACATTGGCAGACTTGAAACAGAGTGCTGCGGTGTCGGAGGTCACATTGGGACGCGACTCATAGATGATACCGATGACACCGATAGGAATACTCACTTTTTCGATCTTCAGACCATCATCCGTGACCCAACCGTCCAAAACACGGCCCACTGGCTCTTTAAGTGCAGCGATCTCTTCTATAGCTACGGCCATAGCATCAATACGCTTTTCATCTAAAAAGAGTCTATCTTTAAGAGAAGCTGCGAGGTTGTTTTCATCTGCAGCTTTCATGTCTTTAGCATTTTCTTGCATGATATGAGCACTATTTTCACGGAGGGCAGCTGCCATCTCACGTAAAATACGGTTCTTTTCATGTCCGCTCAAGGTTGCTAAAACACGTGAACTTACTTTTGCTTCTTGTAAAAATTTTTCCATTTTCTATCCCGTAATAGAGGTCTATCGACCTTTTGTTAATATAGAGGTGTTCTGTAGGAAATTATAACAGAGTGTCTATAATACCAAGCATCTCTATCATTTATCACACCGACCAAGACTTAATATCTTTCTATGATCTCTTTTCGTTTACTCTCATACTCTCTATCCGTCAATATACCCTGATCTCGTAGGTCTTTAATATAAAGCAGTTGTTCCCCCATATCATTAGCTACACCTCTTGCAGGCTTCACTTCAAAAGTCTCCCCAAAGCGCCAAAACACATAGGCTCTGACAGAGAGGTTTTCTCCAGAGTCCATAATATTGACACTAGTATCAAGAGAGAGGCTGATATTTTCATTCATATTATAGTTCAGCCCGACCACCGGTCCTATAGCCATATCAAAGCCATTGATCTGATACTCTACCTTCTCCTTGACATCCATAATCGTAAACTGTGGACCTACCCAAAAACGTAAATTTTTCGAACGATAAAGACCAAATTCAAAGGTATTGACTGCCGCAATAGTTCGACGTTTGGCATTAACGGTAGTGCTTGTTGGTTCTTTACTGAAGTTTCCATCAGAAGCATACTGATAAATAGTAGCCTGACCACGAGATTTATAATATTCCAACCCCAAACGATAACTAAATAACTTGTTCTCCCCTAATGTTAAGGCGTAGGAGAGACCAACACCAGGGCTATAGCCGTAATTGACTTCATAGGCACCATTATCACTATCGAAATCATTGAGCATATAAAGTCCCAAACCATCTGAAAAACTCAAAGAAGGGAAGAGAAACAACAGTAGTACTAAAACTTTTTTTATCAATGGAATTCCTTTGACACTATAACAATAGTGTTTTAATGTATTTTATTTTGATCCATAATAAGAAATTATACCATAAGGTAAAAGTATTAAGATCATGAGTAGATAGCAGCTTACTTTTTTGCATACTTTTCAATGATCTTGACAATACGTCCGTAATCTTCTTCTTCAGCAACTTCAGAAGCTGTCATCTCTTCATCACTCACAAACTTATTGCTCGCGCCCTCTTTGACCAAGGCCCAGACAGCATCTTCATTGTCCAGTTGCGCCGCATAGTAAAGTGGTGTTGCATTATGTTTGTCCACACTGTTGATCTTCGCACCATGTTCTAACAAAAGACGGACGGCACCGGCACTTCCCCCTTCAGCCGCTTTATGAAGAGGGGTAATCCCTTGATGGTCTTTATGGTTAATAATAGCCCCATGTTTTAGAAGACTTGTGATCATACGGTTTTTACCAAGGTAAACCGCAATATAAAGTGCTGTTTGACCGTTTTGCATCTCAATATTGGTATTAGCATTCTTCTGAAGTAAGAGCTGGAACATCTTATAATTTTTATTATAGACCGCTACCATAAGAGGCGTTCGGCCATGTTCGTCTTGCAGGTTGATCGAAACACCTTTAGCAAGTTGTATCTCTAAACCTTCTATATCATTATAGATAACAGCTTGATGTATGGGTGCAGAAAAAAGGGTGGTTAAAAAAATGGTACTAAAAAAAAGAATTCGTAACATGCCAAGGCGCTCCTACATATAAATTAAGTTGATTGTAGCATTAAATTCTGAAAGGGGGATGTTTTATGTTTAAGGGGAAATAGATAAGAACAGCATAAAGCTGTTCTTGAAGTGTTAGTCGATCTCAGCGTCGATGACGTCGTCATCCGCTTTTTTAGCACCAGCATCAGCGGCTTCGCCGCCCTGCTCTTTTTGGTACATACGCTCTGCCATCTTGTGGCTTGCGTCTGTAAGTGCTTTGACCTTCTCTTCGATCGTCTCTTTAGTCGCAGACTCATCTTTAATGGTCTCTTTAAGATCGTTGATGGCTGCTTCGATCGCTGCTTTCTCTTCAGCATCAACATCATCACCAGCTTCACCAAGAGTCTTCTCAGTCTGAGCGATCAGTGCATCTGCCTGGTTACGTACTTCGACAAGAGCTTTACGCTTCTCATCATCCGCTTTATGTGCTTCAGCATCCTGAACCATCTTCTCGATCTCTTCTTCACTTAGTCCTGAAGAACCAGAGATCGTGATAGACTGAGACTTACCTGTACCCTTGTCAGTAGAACTTACTGTCAAGATACCGTTAGCATCGATGTCAAATGTTACTTCGATCTGTGGCACACCACGTGGTGCAGCTGGAATATCACCAAGCTCAAACAGACCAAGAGACTTGTTGTCTTTAGCGAACTCACGCTCACCTTGAACAACAGAGATACTTACCGCTGGCTGGTTGTCCTCAGCAGTTGAGAAGACCTGAGACTTCTTAACTGGGATCGTTGTACCTTTTTCAATGATCTTAGTCGCAACACCGCCAAGTGTCTCGATACCAAGTGAAAGTGGTGTTACGTCAAGAAGAAGAACGTCTTTAACGTCTCCACGAAGTACACCACCCTGGATCGCTGCACCTAGCGCAACAACTTCATCCGGATTTACACTCTTGTTAAGGTCTTTTCCTCCAAAATATTCAGAGACTTTCTTCTGTACCAGTGGCACACGAGTAGATCCACCGACCATGATGATCTCTTTGATCTCATTATTATCAAGATCTGAATCAGTCATCGCAACTTTGATGTGATCCATAGTCTCTTTGACCAGCTCTTCGATCATACCTTCGAACTTCGCACGGGTCAGTTTAACGACCAAGTGTTGTGGTCCTGCATCTGTCATCGTGATGAACGGCAGGTTGATCTCTGTCTCTGTTGCAGAAGAGAGCTCTTTTTTAGCATTTTCTGCAGCATCTTTTAGACGTTGTAGTGCCATCTTGTCATTTTTCAGTTCGATACCGTGTGAGTTTTTGAACTCGTCATTCAAGAAGTCAACGATCTTGTTGTCAAAGTCGTCTCCACCCAAGAATGCATTACCGTCTGTTGAAAGTACTTCAAAAGTACCATCAGAGATCTCAAGTGTTGTAACATCAAATGTTCCACCACCAAGGTCATAGACAAGTACGTTCTCTTCAGCTTTTGACTCAAGACCATAAGCGAGTGCAGAAGCCGTTGGCTCATTGATGATACGTAGTACGTTCAGACCTGCGATGGTACCTGCATCTTTAGTTGCCTTACGCTGTGCATCGTTGAAGTAAGCTGGAACAGTAATAACTGCATCCGTTACCGTTGAACCAATGTAAGCTTCTGCATCTTCTTTTAGTTTTGTCAAGATCTTTGCAGAGACCTCTTGAGGTGTATAGACTTTACCTGCAACATCTACCGCTGCCATACCGTCTTTGTTGACGATGTTGTAAGTGACCTTGTCATGCGCTTCTTTCGCATTCTCTTCGTCCATCATCAGACCCATAATACGTTTGATAGAAGAGATCGTCTTCTCCGGGTTTGTGATCGCCTGACGTTTTGCAGGATCACCTACAAGTACATCACCCTTATCTGTAAACGCAACGACCGATGGTGTTGTGTTTTTACCTTCGCTGTTAGGGATGACTTTTGCTTCACCACCCTCATAAACTGCGACACATGAATTTGTTGTTCCTAAATCGATTCCTATTACTTTGCTCATTTTTAATCCTTTAATTATGTTATATATTTTTTTATCGGTGTCATTATAGATCACACCGACTTTTTTGTCTGCCACCTAAGTGGCACTCGTAACTAGTTAGCTATCACGACCATCGCATCACGGAGTGTGCGACCTTTATATTTGTACCCTTTTTGGAAGGTACTGACGATCTCACCACTTTCATGGTCGGGACTGTCTACTTGCTGGACAGCATGGTGAACATTTGGATCAAACGGCGTTTCTTCGTTTACCGGTGTCACCCCATGTTTCTCCAAGGCTGTCAAAAATTGCTTAATTGTTAACTCGACCCCTTCACTCACTTTTTCAAGGAGTGTCTCAGGATCTGCATCCATATCCTTAGCTTTCATCGCTCCGTCAAGGGCGTCTAAAACTGGGATAAGATCTTTTGCAAACTTTTCGTTTGCATATTCAAGCGCTTGATACTTCTCGCGCTCAAGACGTTTTTTGATGTTGTCAAAATCGGCATGAACACGGGCATATTTATCTTCCAGTGTCTGTACCTCTTTTTTCAACATCTCTAATTCATCTTCGACCTCTTCAATATCAGACTCCTCTTGAGCTTCTAACTGCTCTTCAAGTTCCTCTTCTACTGCTTGGGTCTCTTCGTTTATTTTCTCTTCAGACATAATTGTTAAGTGACTCCTTTCTCATAAGTTGGCAAAATTATAGCATATGAGTCGTTTACTGTCAAGTGATACCTTATAACTATAGACTAATTATAGTTGAGTCTAATAGACTCATATTAGAAAACCCCCTATTTAGGGAGGTTTGAGGAAAACAGCTATTACGATAAACATGACAGATAACACTTTTTCTACTTCTCCTCATTTAAACTATTTACTTTTTATTCACTTTTTTTCCTAATATATCTCTTGAAGTGCACTTTTAACCACGCACAGTATCATTACCCCATGAATACAACAGAGACCATACTGGACTACCACCAGCGCACCAAACATCATCCCAAACGCTACGCCGCTTCTCTAGGGTACATGGACTGGGCTACACAACCCAACCCCTTTCGCCATTATGAAGGTGCACCAAAAGTAAAGCTACCTCTTACCTTTGATGCTCCAACACCTACTTACAGTGAGGTCATGGAAGAGAAGAGCATTCCGCACACACCTATAACACTTGCATCAATCTCCCAGCTTCTACAGTTTTCACTGGGCATTGCTGCATGGAAATGTTTGGGTGAGGATTGTTGGGCACTGCGCTGTAACGCCTCTAGCGGTAATTTGCAACCCACGGAAGCGACCCTTATCCTGCCACCACTTGAAGGTCTCTCTTCTCAAAGTGTTGTCGCCCACTATAATGTTCAAGAACATGCACTAGAGATCATGGCAGAATTTGAGACAGAGTTTTGGCTAAAACATCCAGAGAGTCACTACCTCGTAGCACTCAGCTCAATTCCCTGGAGAGAGATGTGGAAATACGGCGAGCGCTGCTACCGTTATGTCAACCTCGATCTTGGTCATGCACTGAAGGCGGTTAAAGTCAGTGCTCAGACCTTAGGAGAGAAGTATGGTGTTGTAGAAGAGATCAAAATAGCAGATCTTGAAAAGATCATAGGACTCAATCAGTCAGAACGCTACCACGAGAGTGAACCGGAGATCGCACAACTTCTTTTAAACATTGGAGAGGCAACCCCAACTGCCGACACACTCTCTCAACTTATAGACGATCTTCCTAAAACCTATGCAGGTAAGGCAAACCTCCTTAGTCCTGCACACCATCAGTGGGAGGCAGTCACACTTGCCATGCAAGCGACGCAGATCGATCCAAAACCATCAATTCATAGTCAAATCCCGCCAATAGCTATGATCCAAAGCAGTACATGCACTACTGAGATCAAAGAGATCCTCTTAAAACGTCGCAGTGCACAAGCGATGGACTTTGCACGTACTAAGATCTCATTAGAGACTTTTATGCAACTTTTGGCTTCAGTAAAAGTACCGGTAGACAGCAGACAACCTCGTGTTAACTTTGCTCTTTTTATACATGATGTCGAAGAACTTGAAAAAGGTCTCTACTTCTACCTTCGCAACCCTGAACACAAAAGTGCCTTGAAACGTCTGAGCCGCAAAGACTTTCTGTGGCAAGAGATAGAGAAAGACCTTTACTTACTGGAAGCAGGAGACTTTCGTTCTCAAGCCAAATTCATCTCCTGCTCACAAGACATCGCCAGCGATGGTGCATTTTCAATAGCTATGATTACTCAGTTCGAAGAGCCTATAGCTACTTTCGGTGCATCAGAGTACAAAAGACTTTATTGGGAGTGTGGAGAGATCGGCCAGCAACTCTACCTAGAAGCCACAGCACTCGAACTTAGTGCTACAGGTATAGGCTGTTATTTGGATGATGTCATGCACCGTATGTTAGGACTCGAAGATGAGACCTTTCGGACCATGTATCACTTTACTATAGGTCGGGCTATTATAGATACTCGGATGAGTATGCGTAAACCTTATGAGTAAAGGTGAGTTATTTAACACCTGCACTCTTTTAAAAATTAAGACTTCTGGACTCCTGTCTACACAGGAGTGACGGTTACTCCCACTGTTTAAAAAATCTAACTCCATTAAAAGTAATCTATTTACGCTCCGCATCCGCCAAGGTCAAACATAAAAGCACCTCTTTACCCTCTTTGGCCAAAGCATCCACTGCCTGAGTCAGTGTCATCCCTGTTGTAATGATGTCATCTACCAAGATGACATACTTCTCACTAAACGATTTTACTTTAAATTCTCGAGGGTGTAACAAGCGAAATTGAAAGCTTTTTCCAGAGTAGGTCTCTTTACTCTGCGCTATGAGTTTGTTATATCGGGGATGAATGTTAGAGGATTTGAGTGCCTTGTTCAAAATAGCTGTATGCGCATACCCATGTTTCACATGTTCATCCACTCCCAACGAGACCACAGGTTCATCAAACTCAAAGTTCTTGGCAAACTCTTTAAATGCGACATTTGCGAGTATGGTGTAGATATAGTACCCAAGGTCTGTATGTTTGGTATGCAACAACTTCTCAATGTCACCATAACGATAAAACGAATAAACCACTAACTTTCCCAAAATCTTACGTTTATAAAGAGAGGGTTGCAGATTTTCATTTTGACATGCTTTACAGATGTGAGAAAAAGACCAAGAGGTACAGAGAAGACATTTCATAGTTTATTAATAACATATATTAACTATTTTAAATCTTATAGTTGTGCTGTGACAAACTATTAAGAGCAAGAGCCTTTTGTTAACAGAGGGTCTGCCCCCTTGGGTATTACGCAGATTCAGCAGATTAAGAGTAAAAAAGAAAATGGCGAAAGCTCATTTTTAAAGTTACTGTTCCCCATAAAAGTTTCAGATGTGGTGTGAGTTATGCTGAAGCGACCCCGATAGCGCACTAGTGTGCGTGGAGTGGTGAGCTGAAGTGCAAATCGCGCCGCAGCTAGAACTTTTACACTTAAAATTTCATATGTGCTGTAGATTGTGCAAAATGTCTGACCAATAGCGCACTGGTGTGCGTGGAGTGTCAGACTTTTGTGCAAGATGCAGTGCAGATGGAATTTTAATCCATCTTTAGGACGGACATGAATGCTTCTTGTGGCAGGTTAACCTTACCTATAGACTTCATCCGCTTCTTACCCGCTTTTTGTTTTTCTAATAGTTTACGCTTACGCGTAATATCACCACCATAACATTTAGCCGTAACATTTTTACCCATAGACTTCACCGTCTCACGAGCAATAATACGACTACCGAGAGAGGCTTGAATTGCTACTTCAAAAAGCTGACGTGGTACTATCTCTTTCATGTTTTTAACTAAGGCACGACCACGAGAGTCCGCAGAAGTACGTGGAACGATAACAGAGAGTGCATCCACAACATCACCAGCGACTTTAACATCAAGCTTCACCAGGTCACCTTCTTGAAAACCTATAGGATCATAGTCAA
>WGDB01000056.1 GCA_015493495.1 Helicobacteraceae bacterium
ATTTATCACAGGTTTCCTCTATTCATAAGTAAATTACGGCAGTATATACTAAAATTCTCTAGAAATTTACATTAGATTCTGTAGAATCTGTAATTCTATTTTGAAAAGCGACAGTGTAGATTTTATGATAAACGGTTATAATATTTTTTATACCAGAAACACTTAAAGATATTGTAGATGATAAACAGTCCCAAATTACTACTTGTCGAAGATGACGAATTTGCTGCAGAGATCATGGTCGAATTTTTAAATGATCGAGGATTTGAGACAACAGCCGTCTTTACCGCGACTGATGCCGTCTCCAGAGTAAAAAATGAACAGTACAGCCTGTTGATACTGGACATCAATCTCCCCGATTTTGATGGGTACGAAGTCCTTAAAAGCTTAAAACACAGTGTATATCTTCCTATTATAGTGACCAGTGCCTACAGTGATACCCAGTCCAAACTGATCTCTTTCAAATATGGTGCAGCCGATTATATGGTAAAGCCTATAGACCTTGAGGAGCTGGAAGCACGTATATGGTTGCAGCTCAGTAAAAGCAGTGAGATCAAAACGACGCATCAGCAGATGCTCTTTAGAGTAGATGATCACCAGATCATCTATAGAAATCTAACACTTGATCTTACACGTACAGAGTTCAATATACTCTCTTTGCTTATACAACACAGTAACCATGTGGTAAAAAGAGAGACATTACTCAGTGCACTCTCTAATATAAGTACAGGACGTTCACTTGACAACCATATCAAAAATATACGAAAAAAGATAGACGACGATGGGAATAAAGCCCGGATCTTAACCACAGAATATGCTGTTGGCTATCGACTGTATAATCCTTTAGTCAACTGACAAACCCAAATATTATCTCCATCCTATTTGTGACAATCTTCACTCAAGCTTTTCGCTTTATCATAACCTGAAGAGATAGCTATCTCTAGCCACGGTTTGGCATTTTTATAATCAGCTTGAGAGCAGTAGATCTCACCTAAAAAGTAAGCTGCCTCAACATCACCCTCTTTTGCATTTTTCTTCAGCCAAGGGATTGCCTTGTCAAACTTAACAAGTTGCATATAGATGCGTCCCACAATCTTTTGAGACTTTTCATCACCATTAAGTGCTGCTTTTTCTAAATAGACAGCTGTCTTAGAAACATTAATATCTACCCCATCACCACGATAATACATCAAAGCCAAATTATACTGTGCTTGTGGATGTTGCTGGTCTGCTGCACGTTCTAGCCAAAACATCGCTTGCTTTATGTTGGGTGCACTATGTTCACCGCTCAAATACATCATGCCAAGGTCATATTGTGCTTCTACATCAAAATTATATGCTGCCCTACTAAGCCAGTAAAATCCACGTTCATCACTTTTTTTTGTTCCCATACCATTAAAACAGAGATAGCTCATAGCCCGTTGAGCCTTCGTGTTGTTATACTCTGCTTCTTGTTTATAAAGATTAAAGGCTTTGTCATACTGCTGCGCTTTAAAAGCATGTAACGCTTCATCAACAGGTGCTGCAATGGCCCATGTGAAAAAGATGGCTAAGAAAAGAAGTAAGCGCATTAGAGTCTCCTAATAGATGTGGGCAAACTGCAAAAAAGTTGCCAATGAGATAGAAACGACCAATGTTCCAACAATCATAATACGGCGTTTATTTTCTTCAGAGAGACCATAGTTTGCCTCTAAATAATCACCCAATTTTAGTGCAGGGGCAATGGAAAAAAGAAACATCGGAAAGGTGTAAACCAAGATCATTACAAAATCAAGTGTTGTCATTAGAACTCTTTTGTTGAGATATATCAAATCATATCGACGTTAATTATTATATCATTGAACGTTTTTATCGTGATGACACACATCAAGAAAAAGGGAAAAAATGAAAAAATTAGTAACAATGACCATAGCAACGACACTTTCCATGTTTTTACTTACAGCCTGTAGCTCTAATGTCCAGACTGCTGAAGACTCTATGAGTGGCGGTGTTGAGTTAACACTAAACGGTCACCACAGTAACAAAAGTATTCAAAAAGCCATTATTAAAGTGGGAGAAGAGCACGGTTGGAAGATCACTGAGTTCAAATCTAACGCGGTCATCGCTGAAAAGATTGACGGTGATGACTCTGCAAGTGCTACCGTTACCTTTGACGACGATAAAGTTATAGTCAGAGATGAAAGCGGCAATATCAATGCTGGTGACTTCTTGCAATATATTAATGATGAGTTATCTAAAGAGGACACGCACCACTAAGTCGTCCACTTACTACATCACTTCTGCAGATAGTTTTTTAACATCTCAGGAGTGGCATAACCTCGTAACGCTTCACGCTCATACCCTTCTCTTGATGTTAAAAAAAATGTCGTGGGGTACACTAAAGTATAAAGCATCTCAATGGGATAGCTACTTTGTTGATCTTTAGTAATTAGAACAGCCACATATACTTCATTGATCTTTGATATATAGGCTTGGTTCATAAAAGTTGTTTGTAACATCTTTGTACATTGTAGACACTCTTTTTCGATCAAAAAGACCATAATACCCTTGTTCTCTTGAAGTGCTTGAACACGAGCCTTCTCATAATCACTTTGCCACATAACATGTTCGGCAAGCAGAACATAGGGTAGAAGTAAAAAAAGTAGGTATCTTGTCATTGGCTCAAATCATAATCTACAAGTTCGCCACTAAGAGACTTCATAAACGCTTCCATATAATCTAACTGCTTCTCAGTCATATCCACTCCTACTTGGTGTCGTCCCATCAAGAAGAGCGCCTCACGTAGGTCTTTGATCACGCCATTATGAAAATATGGTCCTGTTTTAGCAATGTTTCGAAGAATGGGGACACGAAAAAGCTGGTTCCCGTCTTTACCCATAAAACCACCAGTATTTTTGAACGGATAGGGATGATACATCTCAAAGTTCAACCCCATATCAGCGATACCCCGTGTATTGGTCTTTTCATCGTAACTGAAGGTGATGTCCAGCCAACTATTATAGTCACGCAATGGAAATTTCTGGATCTTTTGACCACCAATAGCAGATCCAAAATGACACCCTTTACAACCGATATCAATAAACATATTCAGACCTGTCTGAGCCTCTTCACTCATAGCCTTATCGTCACCATCCATAAAACGGTCAAAATCACCACGAGTGATCAAAGTCTTCTCATATACTTCTATCGCCTTAGCCATATTGCCAAATGTGACGGTTCTCTTACCAGAAAAAAGTTTATTGAAAAGTCTGACATACTCTTCGTTTTTATTCATACGCTCTTCTATAAGTTCAGCAGATGAGGCCATCTCAAAAGGAGCCACCGTAGGTCCCTGTGCCTGCTCCCGCAAGGTACTCACACGACCATCCCAAAAGAAGTGTTTGGAGTAGGCTGTGTTAAGTACAGTAGGAGAGTTAAGGTGTGCAGGATTCACCAGTTTATGGTAACCAATAGCCGTCGGTTTACCATCCACACCACCCTTTTTCAAATCATGACAACTTGCACAGGAAAGGGTTCTGTCTTTAGATAGATTTTTATCATTGAACAATGCTTTTCCCAATGCGATTTTTTCTGCTAGCATCAGATTTAAAGGATCATCTACCGCTAACTTTAAACGCTCAAAATCCAGAGGCATAGACATCATCCCTTTTGAGAGTGCTTTTTCTCTTAATTCTTGTGGACTCTGAGCATAAACGGACATTAAACTTAACATTAAAATCAATATATATTTCATACTGGCTCCTTAAATCATATAACTGTCAATCAAGTGATTAGAACTACTTTTGACAGCCAATCCCTTTTAAACTATTTTATATCAATATAATACTATTAAGCACTAGTATTTATACAGTTCTTTTATCACTAAAGGGATTTTTATCTGGCGCTAAACGGATGTTTTCAGATCTTTTGGGTAAACACCATAGGTTTTAAAAAAGATTGCACTGAAGTGTCCCTGATGTTTATAACCGACCTCTGTTGCTATCTCTTTGACACTGAGAAACTTTTCTCGAAGCAGCAAGTTCGCTTTTTCCAGACGAAGTTTTTGAACATATCCGTAAATCGTTGTTTTATGGACTTTTTTAAAATATTTTTTGAGTTTAAAATCATTGGTAGCACAGAGATGTGCAAGTTCTTTAATGGTTGGCGGAGTTTTATAGTTGAGTAAAATAATCTGTTTTGCATGACCAGCGATCTCTATCTCTTCTGAAGTAAATGTATTGTCATCAATATGTTCCAAAAGAGAAAACCGGTGTATCATATATTCAATAGCACGATGTTCACTGATAATACTGTTCATCTTCTCACTGTCTTTTGCATAAACGATCTTATCTATAAGGTAAAGGCTCAAGGCATCTGTCGGTGTTTCGTTTACAAGTTCAAGATGTACCTCTCCCTGCAGCTTTTGGTACAAGAAGTTTATAGGCTCATACGCATTATCACTCAAGTATCTTTTTATAAAAAAGTCTGCGACAAAAAGTATAAAGACCTCTATCCTTTTTGACTTCTCGATCGTGATCTTCAGATCTTGCCTTGACGAAGCAAAAAGATAGGTGTTATTTTCATGCAGTGTCACTATATTAGTATCTGTTTTATCCTCTATCTGGCACCTGCCCTGACGCACCGCAACAATAAAGTTCATCCTGTCCAGGTTTTTTACCTCAATGACTTTGTCCTCATCCAAAGAGAGTGCCACATCAAAAAAGACCAGACCATTGGAGATGTCAACGCGTGTAACATGTTCATCTTTTTTCTTAAACAGCTCTCTGACCTTGTAACGCCTATCGGTAATATTAAAAAAGAAACTATTCATTTAACCTGTAATACTCTCTTACTCTTCGCTCAAAATCTTCATCACTCAACTCTCGTCGCATAGGGATGAATTGTCGTGCTTTATCTCCCACGGTTTCGCGTGCAAGAGCGCCTTCGTCTTCTATTATCTTGAGCATAAGTTCGGCAGCCTCACTTGCATCATTTCCTTTATTTATCTGTTCAACGATATTGGGAGCGAGATTGGAGACCAGATGGGCATACGGAGAGGCTTCATCAAAAGTAGCAGCGTTTGTAACCAGATTATCTTTGGCAAAGTTGGTACTGAAAAAGCCCGGCATGATAGAGTGGACTCTGATGTTAAAATCTTTCAATTCATATCGAAGGGAGTCTGTTATACCTTCGACTGCATACTTGCTTGCGTTGTAAAAGGTCAAGAGAGGAAGTCCGATCTTTCCAAGAAATGAGCTGATGTTGATGATGACACCGGAGTTATTCTCTCGCATCAGAGGAATAACCTCTTTGCATACACGGAACACACCAAAAACATTGACGTTAAACTGGTTGAACATCTCTTCCTCACTCACATCTTCCACTGTAGAGACCAGCCCATAACCGGCATTATTCACCAAGACATCTATCCTGCCCTGCTCTTTATGTATATCTATTACGGCTCTTTGAATACTTTTATTATCGGTAATATCAAGTTGTATAACGTGCAGGTTTTTAGTATCTGTGTCAAATTTTTCAGGTGTTCGTGTCCCGGCATAGACGATATAGCCTCTCTCTGTCAACAATAACGCAGATGCTTTTCCGATACCAGAACTGGCACCTGTGATGAGAACAACCTGAGACATATTTATTCCTTTCTATAATTACTTCATCTTATTTTAGAAGAAATTTACTACAGTTTCTATGATACGTGTCAAGAATAGCTACCCATAGTCTCACGCCTGTATAGTTTACTTGCTGATAGATTCTAAGTATAGAAAAATCACACCTTTTTTTATACATAAGAGTATGACAGGTTGGTTCATGACATAAGTCAAGCCCTTGATTATCACTATTTTGTTACACTCAGCGAATACTATTTTAAAGAGACACTATGGATTTTCACACCTACATACATGCCGTCGGTACCGGCCCTAAAAGCAACCGTGACCTCACCCTTGCAGAGGCTCAAGACATGATGAGGCAGATGCTTGAGCAGTCTGTTTATCCTGAGCAAATCGCCGCTTTTTTACTGGGTTGGCGGCTTAAGCCCGAGACGAGAGACGAGTTTGTGGGGGCCATCCATGCCTGTGATGCCAAGATACAGCATCATAAAGTAGAGAACTCTATAGAGCTGGGCTACCCTTTTGACGGCAAGGCCAAAAACCCCTACATCTTTCCGCTCATCGCCAAAGAGCTGCAAAAGAGCGACCTGAACCTTGTGCTTACTGGAGATGAACTGCTCCCTGCCAAAAACGGTATCACCATCAAAGACATCGCCACGGCACTCAAGCTTGAAGAGAACATCCACTACTTTGACCGCAAGATCTATTTTCCAGAGCTTCATAAACTCACGACCATCCGTCAAAGACTAGGTCTGAGAACGGGTCTGACGACCATAGAGAAACTCCCCCGCATCGCCGAGAGTGATTACGCCATTACCGGTGTCTTTCACAAGCCTTATGTCAAAAAGTATGTCGATATCTTCGGGGACCGTTACAAGCGTTTTGCGCTGATACAGGGTAATGAAGGGACTCCTGAGCTTTTCAGCAAAGGGCGTCTATGGATCGCCAAAGAGGGTGAAGTCGAAGAGTTCATCATCGACCCCGAGCATTACGGCATACACTACAACAAGTCATGGGACGACATCACCCTTGAAGACTCACTGCAAAAACTGACAGAGCCCTCCAACGAGTACCAAAAACTGGCCAAACTCAATGCTGCCGTCTATCTCTTTGTAGCCGAAAAGGCCGGGAGTGTTGACGATGCTTTTGCCATGTTGAATGGATAAGTTCTCCAACCACATCAGAAACATCCTTCACGGATTTTTCCTAACCATCGGTACCACCATTGCTGAACCTTCAACCATCCTGCCCCTGATTGTCAACCATTTTGGCGGGAGTTCCATGCTCGTCGGCCTTTTTGCCGCACTGCTCAGAGGCGGGGCTATTGTGGTGCAGCTTTTTGCCGCTTTTAAAGCGCAGAGCTACCCGCTGATGCTACCGTACCTTCGACGTGTCTTCATGATCCGATTTTTGGCATGGTTCTTTATCGGTGTCGCCATCGTAGTACTTGGTGACGACCATCCCAACCTTACCCTCCTCGCTATCGGCGTCGGTCTCTTCATCTTTTCATTCAGTGCAGGCTTTGGTGCCATCTACTTCAAAGATATCGTAGCCAAGATCTTCAGCCACAAGTTTCGCGGCAAGAGTATGGCCTATCGCCAGTTCTTCAGCGGTCTCGGAGGACTTCTAAGCGGTGCGATGGCTGCAGTTGTTCTTGAGAGTTTCGATGCACCTTACAGCTACGGCTATCTCTTTATGATCAGTGCTTTTGTGATGGGACTAGGATACCTCGCTTTTGCGACGGTTGACGAGCCTGCAAAAGAGGAGATCGCACCCAGAGAGAACTCTTTCAAAAAGTTCCTCAACAGTGCCCTTACACTACTAAAAAGTGACAAAGACCTGCAGGTACAGGTCACCACCTTTCTCTTTGCCTACGGCTACCTCATCGCTCTGCCCTTTATCATTCTTGAGGCCAAAGAGAACATCCAGTTGACCGGTCTCGCCATCGGTACACTTATCACTGCACAGATGGTGGGGGCCATGTTAAGCAACATCGTCTGGGGAAAGATCAGCGGCAATGGTCTCAACCGTTTGACCGCGAACATTGCCCTCTCTCTGCACATCATCGCCATCATCTTAGCCTTCAATGCAACAACCCTTTACGAGTACATAGCTATCTTCTTTCTCGTAGGCGCCGCCACAGACGGAAACCGCATCGCCTCGGGCAACCTTATCTTGATCTTGGCACCACCGCAGAAGAGACCGCTTTATATCGCTTTACAGATCAACATCGTCTCATTGGGAATGTTCTTCTCGATCCTCGGCGGAGTTATCTTACAATTTGCTAACTACACTGTTCTCTATAGTACCACTCTTGCAGTCCTGGCATTTGCACTGTTTATGTCGCTAAAGTTGAAAGATGAAGAAAACACTACTCACAACTAACAGATACAACAACCACACACTAAGAGGCTTCTTAGTTGATATTACTGAATCTCTTTATTAGTTTGTCTACGAAGCATCTCTGTGAATATGAAATAAAGCAGGATGATATTAAGACCAAAGAGCACAAGACTTAGAGACTGGTTGGCTGTATCGACGATAAGAAGGCCTGTTATAGAGTAACCTGCTTGTAAAATAGCCAAAAAAATGACTGTACGTTTCACATCTTTATGAAAAAAGTTAAACAGAATATGATGAAGATGGGTTTTGTCCGCCTTAAATATAGACTTTCCCTGACGTTTACGACGAACCATCACAATAATAGTGTCCATCAATGGTACCGCCAGAATAAACAGTACGGTCACAGGCTCTATGTAAGTCGCTGCCTTGATGACTAAAAGAGCTATTACAAAACCTAAGATCAGTGAGCCACTGTCACCCATAAAAACAGTTGCAGGACTCCAATTATAGATCATTAAGGCAAGTAGACCTGCGATGAACGAACCTGAGGTCAGCATCATATAGGCATCATCATTTGCATAACCTATACTCAAGAGTGCTCCAAAAATAATAATACTAATAGATCCCGCCAAGCCATCAAGGCCATCTACCAAGTTTAAAGCATTTGTAAAACCAACTATAGCGAATACAGTAAAAGGTAAGGCTAGCCACCCAAGTGTAATTTCCATACCAAAAAGTACTCCCAACGTATCAACATAGATACCATCAAAATAGACCAAGACAGCCGCAATAGCAACTACAAAAAGCTTGGTGTTAGGAGAAGTGTCATGATGATCATCTAACGCCCCTATTACAAAGACAATAAAAATCGCACAGCATGTTAAAAGGTGATCTGAAAGCAGGGAGTAATCAAAATAAGTATCAACAATAGCAACCGCCAAAAAAAACCCAATACCAGCACCACGTGGCTGCAAAATGGTATGCATGCTGCGCTCATTAGGAATGTCAACCAAACCTAATTTCTCTGCGTTGATAATGATCAGTTTAATCAGTATCAATGCAATAATAAAGATCAGTATAAATTCTAGGATCACGGATTAAGACTTTGCATATTATTTAGTAGGACATTTTACCAATAATTGTATTACGAGTTGATTACTTGCAAAGAATAAAAAATTACATGTTTTTAAAAAGCCGGCTTTCTACATTAACATGTGATTTTAGCAAAGAGTATAATGAGACAATATGCAAGAACAGACAAGAGAATTAAATATATATAGATAATGTAATGACGATGAATAAAATAAAAAAAAGTGGTTTGTAAAGTGGCTCCGGATACTGGATTCGAACCAGTGACCAAGTGATTAACAGTCACCTACTCTACCGCTGAGCTAATCCGGAACATTTTGAAGAAAGTCTCAATTCAAGTGGTGGACAGTGAGAGATTCGAACTCTCGGAAGGGTTACCCCTTCGCATCCTTAGCAGGGATGTGGTTTCAGCCAACTCACCCAACTGTCCAAGTGCTCTTGAAAAGAGAACGTGATTATACTCATGAGGTTCTGATACAAACCTTAAAGTAATAGAAAATCATAACTTTTCTAAAATTTTGGCTACTACAGATGCTGGATCTTCTGCTTGGTAGATGGGCCGTCCCACTACAATAAAATCTACTTTTTCCTGATGGGCCAACTCTACCGTGGCTACACGCTGCTGATCTCCGGCCGCTTCTCCAAAAGGTCTTATACCTGGAGTCAAGGTTAAAAAGGCATCTGATGTCAACGACTTTATAGAAGCACTCTCAAATACAGAACAGACAACACCGTCAAGTCCCGCTTCATAGGTGTCTTTTGCGAATTGGTCCGCTTTTAGCGCAATCTTCTCGCCGTACACACTACCAAACTCTGCTTCGTCAAATGAGGTCAAAGCTGTCACCGCAAGCACTAAAGGTCGTGACTCAAATTTCTCTAAACGCTGCATTACCGTTGTCATCGCTTTTTTACCTGCTGAAGCATGAACGTTGAACATGTCAACACCAAGACCCATAATAGACTCTGCAGCATCTGCCATAGTGTTGGGGATGTCATAAAGCTTAAGGTCTAAAAAGATCTTACATTCAGGATTGATCTTTTTAAGTGCCTTAATAAAAGGCTCTCCGTCACGAATGTAGGCACGAAGCCCTACTTTTAACCAAACAGGATATGCTTTTATCTTCTCTACTAACGCTAAATTCTCTTCCATTGTCGGAAGGTCAAGTGCTACACATAGTTCCATGGTCTACCTTTTATGACATATTATGTCTTTAAAATCTTGTGTGATTATAAGACATCTTAACTATATAACCAATGAATTTTTCTGCGCATTCTTGATATAAATCACCCATATATTTACTAAAGCAGTATTATAATTTCTTCAAAATTTTTACAAGGATTATCTATGGCAAGTAAAATAGCACTATTAGGAAAAATTGATCCCGCTATCGTAGAGCGAATCTCTACTTATGACACACACCCTGAGAGTGATGACATCTTTGCTCTTTTCGCAGACATCGTCTATAAAGATGACTTGGAAGCTTTTGAGGCTATTATTGATGCCGGTGCAGATGTTAACATGCAAAACAAGTATGGTGAGACCCTGCTCCACATCGCCATCAGACGTGACCGCCGTGCTATGGTGCAAAAGCTCATCGACAGTGGTGCCGATCTCAACCGTCCAGATGCACCGGGTTGGACACCGCTGATGGAGTGTGTCATGGATGACATGCCGGAGCTATGTGCCTTGCTCATAGAAAAAGGTGCAGATAAAAGCATCGCTAATGCCAGAGGTGCTACTGCAGGAATGCTTGTGCAAAAGTTTGGACGTCAGAGTATGATGGGGATGCTTTAGATTACAAGTGTTAAGTGTAAAGATGGCATTGTCATCTTTAGAGCAAGAGCGTTTGTCAATAGATTACGTAGATTTAACAGATTAAGAGCGAAGAAGTAAAGTTTTAGATGTGATGCGAGTTGTGCTGAAGTGATCCCGAAGATGATATCTCCTGTCAAGAAAACAAGCTGAGAGCTTGTTTTCAAGGAGTAAAGTAACATCAATAGAAACCGAAGGCCTCTACTAGCGTTGAGAGGTGAGCTGAAATGCAAATTGCACCGCAGCTAGAGCTTTAGCAGGTTTTGCAGTTTACCATTGATGTCAATGTTGCTACTATGCTTGGATCTTCCAGTGTAGAGATGTCCTGAGTCACCTCTTCACCTTTAGCCAATGTTCTAAGGATACGACGCATGATCTTTCCTGAGCGTGTCTTAGGAAGGCCTGGTGCAAAGATCATATCATCACAGACTGCGATGTTACCAATCTCTTTTTTAATGATGGTGTTGATCGCTTTTACCTCTTCCACCTCATCAGCTACACCATCGTCAGATTTCAGTACGATATAAGCGAAAATGCCCTCACCTTTAAGATCGTGTGGTTTTCCAACAACCGCAACCTCAGCAACATTCGAGTGCTTCTTGATTGCAGCTTCAACTTCTGCTGTACCCATACGGTGTCCAGAGACATTGATAACATCGTCAGTTCGGCCTGTGATCGTGATGTAACCATCTTCATCATAACGTGCGCCGTCACCTGTGAAGTAGACTGGCTTGCCATCTTTTACTACATCACCAAAGTATGACTTTTTGTAACGCTCTTCATCACCCCATACTCCACGGATCTGTGCTGGCCAAGGCTTGGTGATACACATATAACCTGTCTCACCGACTTCAGAGACTTCACCTGTTGCCGGATCTAGGATCTCTGCCATAATACCAGGTAGAGGAAGAGTTGCACATGCTGGCTTGATCGGTGTAGCTCCCGGGAGCGGAGAGACGATGTGACCACCTGTCTCTGTCTGCCAGTAAGTGTCCACGATGGCACACTTAGAACTACCTACTTCTTCGTAATACCACTTCCATGCTGGAGGATCAATAGGTTCCCCAACAGTTCCAAGAACCTTAAGGCTTGAAAGATCGTACTTCGCAGGTGCATCTTCACCCATTTTATGAAGGACGCGAATCGCTGTAGGTGCTGTATAGAACTGGTTGATGCGGTGGTTTTCTACCATAGACCATGGACGGCCTGCATCTGGATAGGTAATAACACCTTCAAACATGACTGTTGTCGCACCCATCGCCAGTGGACCATAAACGATGTAAGTATGCCCTGTGATCCAACCGATGTCAGCTGTACACCAATACGTGTCGTTTTCTTTAACGTCAAACACCCATTCCATCGTCATCTGTGCCCAAAGGATATACCCTGCAGAGTTGTGCTGAACGCCTTTTGGTTTACCAGTTGAACCTGATGTGTAAAGTAAAAAGAGAGGATCTTCAGAGTCCATTGGCTCTGCTTCACATGCTGTTGATTTGTCTTTAATCAACTCATTATAAGAGTAGTCACGACCTGCAACCCATGTTACATCTTCATTGTTACGCTCTACTACAAGTACTTTTTTAACAGGAGAACCTTCAGTGATCGCAGCATCAACTACCGGTTTTAACATATATGGCTTGCTTTTTCTGTAAGCACCATCAGCAGTGATGACCACTTTAGCCTCAGCATCTTCGATACGGTCTTTCAGTGCTTCAGAAGAAAAACCACCAAAAACAATAGAGTGGATCGCACCAATACGAGCACACGCAAGCATTGCATAAGCAGCTTCGGGGATCATCGGCATATAGATGACAACACGGTCACCTTTTTGAACACCAAAATCCTCTTTAAGAAGGTTGGCAAAACGATTAACGTTTTTGAAAAGGTCAAGGTAGGTAATGGTCTGAACATCACCACGATCACCTTCAAATATAATCGCTGCTTTGTTTTTACGTGTGTCTAAGTGACGGTCTATACACTGTGCGGCAACGTTTAGTTTACCACCATCAAACCACTTTACAAAAGGGGCATTACTCTCGTCTAAAACATTTGTAAATGGTTCAATCCAGTCAAGTTTCTCTTTAGCGTAATCGCCCCAGAAACCTTCATAGTTCTCTTTGGCCTTGTTCATTAAAGTGTTATACTCGTCCATACTGCCTATGTTGGCATTTTTTGCAAATTCCGGGTTGGGTTGAAAAATCTCTGACATTGTTTACCTTTAGTTGTGAGACTTCTTGCCTTAGTGGCTCAGGAGTATCACATATAATTTATTGGCGTTATGATAACGAAGAGAAGAACATATACTATTAACTGATAGAAATGTTTAATGCCTTTAGAAAAGTTTCAGCTTTAACTTTTTGTGACTAAGCTTATAAGTCTCTCTACTATATCGTCCGTTAAGAAATCTCTACTATAATTCGCATAATTTAATTTATAAGGACTTTACTATGGCACTTAAGACATTCGATTTCTCTGCAGACGAGATGGCTTCATTTCAATGGGCTAAAATGACAACAAATAAGGGTGTAATGTGGATCAAACTCTACAATGATGAGACACCTAACACCGTAGCAAACTTCGCTTCACTTGTTAATGATGGTTACTACAACGGCCTTAGCTTCCACCGTGTTATCCCAGGTTTCATGGCTCAAGGTGGTTGTCCTACAGGTACAGGTACAGGTGGTCCAGGTTATTCTATCGCTTGTGAGACAGACAAAAACACACACCGTCACGTTAAAGGGACGCTTTCTATGGCACACGCTGGTCCTAATACGGGCGGTTCTCAGTTCTTTATCTGTTTTGTACCATGTCCTCACCTAGATGGTGTTCACACTGTATTTGGCGGTATTGAAGCTGATGACGCTGACTCTATGGCAGTTCTAGACAGCCTTGCGGGTCAAGATACTATCGAAAAGGTAGAGATATTAGCTGCACGCTAAATCTCTGAATGTTTAATTTTGAATTTTGAATTATTAATGAAGGTGAGCGTACAAAATACGCCTATATTGATCAAAGCCTGCGTAGCAGGCTTACCATCATTCACCATTCATCATTCAACATTCAACATTCCCCACCGGGGTCTCCCTTGTTAGTCCACATCTGCTGCTCCGTCGACTCCCACTTTTTTTTAGAAAAACTTCAAAAAGATTTCCCTGACGAAAAACTTACCGGCTTTTTTTACGATCCAAACATACACCCTTACTCTGAGTACCAACTCCGATATTTGGATGTTCAAAGAAGCTGTAAAAAACTGGGTATCGATCTGCTTGAAGGTGAATATGACTTTGAAAACTGGATGCAGGCGGTTCGTGGTTTAGAGAATGAGCCTGAGAAGGGTGCACGTTGTGAGGTCTGTTTTGACAAACGCTTCTCTGTCAGTGCTGAAAAAGCACTTGAACTCGGAGAGAAGAAGATCACAACTACCTTACTCGTTTCTCCACTCAAGTCTCAAGAACAGCTCAAACGTGTAGGTGATGCTTTTTACGAAAAAAACGGCGTAGAGTTTGTTGCGGTGGATTATCGCGCTGATGGTGGTACACAAGACCAAAGCCGTGTGACCAAAGAGGAACAACTCTACCGTCAAGACTACTGTGGCTGTATCTTTGGTCTGACCATGCAGCGTGATCAGCAGGAGAAACTGATGGATGAGATGTTTTCACCAATTAGTAATGCTGTCTTACCCGCCTCAATTGAAGAGCGTTTGGAGATGTATAAACGACGTATAGAACTTGAAGACCAAGGAATAACGTATAAAATCGTTCGTCAAAAATTTCTTAACTACCGCCAATTCTCATGTAAGTTATTAAAAGGCAAAACACAAGTCATTCCTGCCCATGCCATAGCTTACTCATATCTACCTAGAAAACGTGCGCAAGGAAGAGTTGAATACAGTATCAATGATCTTCATTATATGAACCGTGAAGAGGTCACTTTTATCACACTTAAACACTACAATACAGTGACAAACAGTAATTTCCAAACGATTAATGCACTTATATTTGAGACACCTTCTATAGAGACAGAACTAGCACTTCGTCAAAAATTGATGCCATTAGGCTACAGTCTTTCTCCTATCATCGTAGTAGAAAATATCATAGAAGGCAAGCTCACCCTCAACCTTGATGCCAAGACCTATGATGACACTAAAGAGCTCTTAATAGAACTTTAGAACAACCTCATTTAACGCCCTAAACCGGGGCATAATCCTCTATTAACACACTTTTAGATAGAATAAGCCATTAATTTTAAAGGCACATAAATAAAGGGCACCTCTAAAAACCCTAAAACTGTGCCTACACAAAAGGTTTTACATGCTTATGAACGTTGTTGAAATTCAAGAGGTCTTACCCCACCGTTACCCATTTTTACTTGTGGACAGAGTAAACACACTGAACAAAGGCGAAAATATCGTTGCATTTAAAAATGTCAGTATCAGCGAGCCTGTTTTTCAGGGTCACTTCCCCGGCCATCCTATTTATCCTGGTGTTATGATTTTAGAGGGCCTTGCACAGGCTGGTGGTCTTTTAGCATTTCAAAGTATGGATCTTACTAAAGAAGAAGTTGCTGAGAAAGTGGTCTACTTCATGAGTATTGACAAGGCAAAGTTCCGTAAACCCGTACGTCCTGGCGATCGTCTTGAGTACCGTGTCAGCGTGATCAAGCGTAAAGCTTCTATTTGGATATTTGATGGCAAGGCTTATGTTGATGACCAACTGGTATCTGAAGCCGAGTTAAAAGCTATGGTCGTTGACAAATAAGGTCTGATGTGAGTCTTATTTCTCCTCTTGCGATCATAGAAGATGGCGCTGTGATCGGTGACAATGTTAAGATCGCTGCACACTGTTTCATCTCATCCCAGGCTACTATTGGTGAGGGCACTACCCTCGCCCACGGTGCCTGCGTCTACGGTAATACCACCATAGGAAAAAACAACCGTATATTTTCCTATGCGATTCTGGGCTCGGAACCATTGGACTTGAAGTACAATGGCGAAGAGGTCGAACTCATCATCGGTGACAACAACACGATCCGTGAGTTTGTCCTCTTCAACCCTGGTACAGCGGGCGGCGGCGGTGTCACCCGCATCGGCAACGGCAACCTGCTGATGGGCTATGTCCACCTCGGCCACGACGTCATTCTTGGTAACAACTGTATCTTGGTCAACAACGTTAATCTTGCCGGTCATGTTGAGATGGGAAACCATGTTGTTGTTGGAGGCTTGACCCCTGTTCATCAATTTGTGAAGATCGGTGACTTTGCTATGATCGGTGGTGCTTCTGCAGTAACCCAAGATGTACCTCCGTACTGTATGGCCGAAGGTAATCGTGCGACACTCAGAGGGCTAAACCTTACCGGTCTGCGCCGTCATTGCAAACGCGAAGATATCAACATCTTGAAGTCCGCTTACAGAGAGCTCTTTGAGATGGGAAAACCACTACAAGATGTTGCCAAAGAACTTTTAGCGTCCACTGACAACGACTATGTAAAAAATCTAACAACTTTTATAATTAACACCAAACGGGGCATCCCTTTTGAGAGGAAAATCTAAATGAGTGAACACCGAAACTGTAGTTTCTGTAATGCTGTTGAGAGCGAAGAGAACCCTCTTATCGCTGGCAACAATGTCTATATCTGTAAGAACTGCGTCTATTCTGCTTACAAGATCATGTTTGGAGATACTCAAACTGACCTGAGTGATAAAGACCAGGCAGTTGTAGATGCCACTACAGAGTTAATGACACCCAAAGAGCTCAATGCCTTTTTAGGTGACTATATCATTGGTCAGGAAAATGCAAGAAAGCTGCTTTCTGTAGCTGTTTATAACCACTATAAACGTATTTTCAAGACGACGCTTGTCAGCGAAGACGACACAGAGATCGCAAAGTCAAATATCTTGCTTATCGGGCCAACAGGTTCAGGTAAGACATTGATGGCACAGACTATTGCCCGTGTTCTTAACGTCCCTATCGCCATCGCAGATGCAACTTCTTTAACAGAAGCAGGTTACGTAGGTGAGGATGTTGAAAACATCTTGACCAAACTCCTGCAAGCAGCAGATGGTGACGTAGAACGTGCCCAACAAGGTATCGTCTTTATAGATGAAGTAGACAAGATCGCCCGTATGAGCGAAAATCGCTCGATCACCCGTGATGTCTCTGGTGAAGGTGTGCAACAAGCCCTACTAAAGATCATAGAGGGTGCTCAAGTCAACCTGCCGCCTAAAGGTGGACGTAAACATCCTAACCAAGAGTTTGTTCAGATCGACACTTCTGGCATCTTATTTATCTGTGGTGGTGCTTTTGACGGCATGCAGGATATCTTAAAACGCAAACAGGGTGAAAACATCTTAGGTTTTGGACAAGAGAAAAAGTCTAAAACAGAGCAGAAGCCTACTTTAGAGATGGTTGAGCCAGATGACTTAGTGCATTATGGTTTGATTCCTGAGCTCATAGGACGTCTTCCTATCATCGCTTCACTCAGTGAGATCAGTGAAGAGGATATGGTTCGTATTTTGACAGAGCCTAAAAACTCACTGGTCAAACAGTACAAAAAACTTTTTGCCATCGATGATGTTGAACTTACCTTTGAAGAAGATGCCCTCCTCGCTATTGCAGCTAAAGCAATAGAACGCAAGACCGGTGCCCGTGGTATTCGTGCGATTATGGAAGAGAGCATGATCGATATTATGTATTCACTTCCAGAATACTCTGGTTATGAGGTCATCGTCACTAAAGAGGTGATCGAAAATGGTGAAGAGCCACTTTACATTAAAAAAAGCAAACAAAAAAGCGCATAGGAACAACATAAATGATATTTAACAAACTCATCGGTCTCTTCTCTAACGATCTAGCGATCGACCTTGGAACTGCAAACACATTGGTCATCGCTAAAGGTCACGGGATCATCATCAACGAACCTTCAGTCGTTGCTGTTAAAAATGGAAAGTATGGTCAGTCTCAGGTCTTGGCTGTTGGTCAAGAAGCAAAAGACATGGTGGGTAAAACACCAGGTAACATCCGCGCCATCCGTCCTATGCGTGATGGTGTCATCGCTGACTTTGACATGACAGAGAAGATGATCCGTAAGTTCATCGAAAAAGCACATGGTCGTAAGGCCCTAATCAGTCCACGTATTATCATCTGTGTCCCTTATGGTCTGACCCAGGTCGAACGTAAAGCAGTACGTGAGTCCGCACTTTCTGCCGGTGCACGTGAAGTCTTTCTTATCGAAGAGCCTATGGCAGCAGCTATAGGGGCCGGTATTGACATCCGTGAGCCTCAGGGGCACCTAGTCGTTGACATCGGTGGTGGTACTACTGAGATCGGTGTGGTCTCACTTGGCGGACTGGTACTTTCAAAGTCTATTCGTGTTGCCGGAGACAAGATCGATCTTGCTATTATCAACTACATTCGTCGTAAGTACAACCTCTTGGTTGGTGAGCGTGTAGCTGAAGAGATCAAGATCTCTGTTGGTACTGCTGTAGAACTTGAAGAAGAGCTCAACTATAGCATCACTGGACGTGACCAGGTAGAGGGACTTTTGAGTTCTATCACCTTGACAAGCGAAGATGCACGTGAAGCGATGGAAGAGCCTCTTAAAGAAGTTGCTGAAGCACTTCGTGATGTTCTTGAACAGATGCCACCGGATTTGGCAGGCGACATCGTCAACCACGGTGTTGTACTCACTGGTGGCGGGGCGCTGATCCGTCAACTCGACAAGTACCTCTCTGACATCATCCGTATCCCTGTTTATGTTGCAGACGAACCCCTTCTTGCTGTCGCCAAAGGTACAGGTAAGGCACTCGAAGAGATCGACCTGCTCCAAGAGCTTTTTGACGAGTAGACTTTAAAAAGATATGAATAAAGAGGTCCTTGGTATATTTTTACTTTTTGTGGTGCTGTTTGGCATCGCACTGACCTATTCTACGGGCCTTCAAAGACCTATACTCTCACTGACTAACGGCATTAAAACCACCTATAAAGAGAGTGTCTCTTCTGTAGCCCAGAGCTACAATGAACATTTCAACCAGCAAGACAATATCATCGCTCTCGAAAAAAAGCTTAAACTTTATGAAGAGAGTCACCTCCTTTTACACCAGGTTGCAACCGAACTTAACGCACTTTTTGTCGAAAACAACTCCAGTTTTAAGGTCAAACCACAGGTTGAGTTGGTTCGTACCATCTCTTATGTCAAGTTTGGTGACATCAACAAGGTTTGGATAGACGCCGAAGCCTTTGATCCTACCAAGGTCTATGGTCTGGTACATAAAGAGAATGTTGCTGGTATTGTCATCATGAAGTCAGGTCGTCCTATGGCCCTGCTCAATGGTGCACTTAAAAGCTCTTACGCTGTATATGTCGGTCCAAACAGTGCACCGGGGATTGTACATGGTCTCAATACAGAGGAGCTAATCGTCGAATTTATCCCCACATGGATTAATGTAAAAGTAGGCGATGAAGTGGTCACTTCTGGACTGGACAACCTCTTTTTTCCTGGTCTAAAAGTGGGAAAAGTCGTTAGTGTCGAGCAGTCTCAAGGCTATCAAAATGCCATCATTAAACCTTACTACAATGCAAGTCATCCTGACTATTTTCATCTCATAAAAAACATTCGTTAACACTTAGCACACTAAAAAATTTAACGGCTGTAACCCTCTTTTAAATCCCCTCTTACGGGGTTTCAAAAAAATGCATGCTATAGCGCTATAAAGTTCACCAATTGTTAAGTACATTTTCCCTATAATAAGCAAATTTTTAACATATTTAAAGGGTCGTAATGCCTAAACGCGAAGACATAAAAACAATCCTCCTTATCGGTTCTGGTCCAATCATCATTGGTCAAGCCTGTGAATTTGACTACTCTGGTACACAAGCCGTTAAAACGCTTAAAGAGCTGGGCTACAGAGTTGTGTTAATTAACTCCAATCCAGCCACCATCATGACAGATCCTGAGTTTGCTGATCGTACGTACATCGAGCCTATTAAGCCTGAGGTCATCGCTGAGATTATCAAAAAAGAAAATGTTGATGCCATCTTGCCTACTATGGGTGGACAGACAGCACTTAACGCTGCGATGACCATGCATGAACAAGGTATGCTTGATGGTGTTGAGTTTCTTGGTGCCAAGCCAGAAGCTATTACCAAAGGTGAAGACCGCCTTGCCTTTAAAGATGCCATGATCAAACTGGGGATGGATCTTCCACATTCTCGTTATGCCCACAACATGGACGAAGCACTTGAAGCGGCTGAAGAGATCGGTTTTCCTATCATTATCCGTGCTTCATTTACCCTTGCGGGTGGTGGTTCAGGTGTAGCATATAACATTGATGAGTACAAGCAACTCGCCCAGCGTGGACTTGACGAAAGTCCTGTGACAGAGATCTTGGTCGAAGAGTCTCTTCTCGGTTGGAAAGAGTACGAGATGGAGGTCATCCGTGACTCTGTTGACAACTGTATTATCGTCTGTGCTATCGAGAACTTTGATCCTATGGGTGTTCACACTGGTGACTCCATCACAGTTGCTCCCGCACTGACACTGACAGACAAAGAGTACCAACGTATGCGTGATGCCTCTTTTGACATTCTTCGCGAAGTGGGTGTTGATACAGGTGGCTCTAACGTTCAGTTCTCTGTAGACCCTAAAACAGGCCGTATGATCGTTATTGAGATGAACCCTCGCGTCTCTCGCTCTTCTGCACTTGCTTCCAAGGCGACAGGTTATCCTATTGCTAAAGTAGCGACCCTTCTTGCTGTTGGTTTCACTCTTGATGAGATCACCAACGACATTACTGGAACACCTGCCTCTTTTGAGCCAGTGATCGACTACGTTGTGACAAAGATCCCTCGTTTTACATTTGAGAAGTTCCCAGAAGCTGACTCAACACTTTCAACATCGATGAAATCGGTTGGTGAAGTTATGGCAATTGGTCGTACCTTTAAAGAGTCTATGCAAAAAGCGCTCTGTTCTCTTGAGACAGGACTTAGCGGTTTCGATGAGATGGAAGGTGACATGGACTTCATCAAACATGAGATTCGTCGTCCTAACTCAGATCGTATGCTCTATGTAGCAGAAGGCATGCGTCGTGGTATGAGTGTGGAAGAGGTCTTTGACACCTGTCAGATCGACCCATGGTTCCTGTACCAACTCGAAGAGATCATCGAGAGTGAAAAAAGTATAAACCTTGAACTTCTCAATAATGAAAAAGCCTTCCGTCGTCTTAAGGCCGATGGTTTCTCTGACAAGCGCATCGCTGATCTTATCACTCAGAACTGCTCTACGGCAATGAGCGAAAATGACATCTATGCAGCACGTAAACGTTTGGGCATCAACCATGAGTACAACGAAGTGGACACCTGTGCTGCTGAATTTGAGGCACTGACACCGTACCTCTACTCAACAACAAATATCACAAAGCTTCCAGCAGCACCAACACGTCAAACTGACAAGAAAAAAGTGCTGATCCTTGGTGGTGGACCAAACCGTATCGGTCAGGGTATTGAGTTTGATTACTGTTGTGTTCATGCTGCCTTTGCTCTTAACGACATGGGACATGAGACCATTATGTACAACTGTAACCCTGAGACGGTCTCTACTGACTATGACACTTCTGACGTACTTTACTTCGAGCCAATTGACTTCGAACATGTTCGCGAAGTGATCGAGACAGAAAATCCAGATGGTATTATTGTCCACTTTGGTGGACAGACACCACTGAAATTGGCCAACCCATTAACAGCTATTGGTGCCAAGATCTCTGGTACACCTGCCCGTGTTATTGACTTGGCAGAAGATCGTAAGCAGTTCTCTGAGTTTGTTGAGGCTAACAACCTACTTCAACCTAAAAATGGTTTGGCTACAACTAAAGAAGAGGCCGTAGTCATTGCTGAAAGACTTACGTATCCTGTGCTTGTACGTCCTTCATTTGTTCTTGGCGGTCGGGCTATGCGTATTGTCTACAACGAGACAGAACTTCGTACCTATATGGATGAAGCTGTTTCAGTCTCTAATGATGCGCCAGTTCTTGTTGACAAGTTCCTTGATCAAGCGATCGAGTTAGATGTTGACTGTATTTGTGATGGCACTGATGTTTATATTGGTTCTGTTATGCAGCATATTGAAGAGGCTGGAATCCACTCAGGCGACTCTGCTTGTTCACTACCACCACTCAACTTGTCAAAAGAACTGCAAGAGAAGGTAGAGCAACAGACTAAGACCATTGCCCTTGGTTTGGGTGTTGTTGGTTTGATGAACGTTCAGTACGCCATCTACCAAAACGAGATCTACCTTATCGAGGTCAACCCTCGTGCTTCTCGTACCGTTCCATTTGTCTCTAAAGCGACAGGTGTTCCACTTGCTAAAGTAGCAACACGTGTTATGATGGGAGAGGACCTTCGTTCTGCATTGGCATTTTATGACACTTACAAAGTCGTTATGGAAGAAAACGGTCTCTTAAAGCCACGTCTTAAAGACCATGTCGCCATTAAAGAGGCGGTTTTTCCTTTCCACAAACTCTATGGTGCTGATCTGGTTCTTAGTCCTGAGATGAAGTCTACAGGAGAGGTTATGGGTATCAGTCGTAACTATGGTAAAAGTTTTGCCAAAGCACAGATGGCAGCTGGAAATATCATCCCAAGTGAAGGAACCTGTTTCTTGTCATTTATAGACATGGACAAAGAGCACGCTCCTGAAGTTGCAAAAGGGCTTCACGATGCAGGTTTCAAACTTGTAGCGACCAAAGGAACTCAAAAGATCATCGAAGCTGCAGGAATCCCTTGTGAACTTGTACTTAAGATCTCTGAAGGACGTCCTAACATTCAAGATGCTATGCGTAATGGCGACATTACCATGGCGATCAACACCTCTGACAATAACACCTCCAAAAAAGATGCCATTGTCATCCGTCAGATCGTTCTCTCTATGAACATCCCATACTTCACAACACTCAGTGCGGCACGTTCAGCTATCGATGCACTTTCACAGATGCAAGATGTCAACTGGAATGAGCCTCAAGCACTTCAAGACTATCTTAACCACTAGATGAACAGCGTCATACTTGCACAGACCGACACCACTGTCGGTTTTCTTTCTCAAGATGCAAGTCGTTTGGCCAAGATCAAAGCACGTCCTCCCCATAAGCCTTTTATACAAAGTTTTTCTTCATTGCAGACTTATAAAGAGATGGGAGGACGGGTACCACAGCAGTTTAAAAATAGACTGCGACGTTCAAAAAGTACCACCTTTGTCATCAACAACAGAGCGGTACGTATCGTCTCACAAGGTCCTCATCATAAGCTTCTCCAAAAATTTGGTTGGCTTTACAGTACCTCCGCCAATGCGGCAAATCACCCTTATGAACGTGGTTTTGCTGAAGAGCAGGCAGAGATCATAGTCGAAGACAGTCGGAAACTTTTCGAGGGTAAGTCTTCGCATATTTTTAAACTACATCATTATAAACTCAAACAGTTACGTTAAAAGGATAAACATGAAACATATCACTACTATTGGCTCTTCTGCACTTCTTGGAAGTATGGGACTTGTTGTTATGAGTAGCATCACAGGATGTTCTCAGCAACAAGAGGAACAGCAGCAAAATCGTTTTTTAGTCATCGAACAGCAGCCTAATGGCAAGTATGTTGTAGTCGAAGAGATGCCTACAGAGGGACCTTCACGTGCCATCATTCGTGAACATGATGAAAATGGTCGTATCGTTGAGCGTTTTATGAACGAAGATGAGATGCGCGCACTTGCACAGCAGGAGTACCAAAAGGTACAAAACGGTCAGTCTGAGCTTAACCAGGAGCCTTCGAGTTCTCCGGGTATGGGACTTGCCGGAACGATCTTAGCTGTTGCAGCCGGATCTCTTTTGGGCAATATGATCGGTAATGCTTTGATGGGTAACAAAAACTTTCAGAGACACTCCAACAGTGTCAACAAATCTGCCTACCACAAAAGTGCTGCTGGCAAAAGGTCTGCCTCAAAGTCCAGCTCAAAAAAGAGTTTCTTTGGTAGTTCAAAAAAGAGCAGTTCATCAACACGCAGCAGCTTTTTTGGAGGATAACCTATGGTAAAACTTCAAGACGTCACACCACTTGACGATACAGATCTTGAGCAGATCGGTTTCAGTTGGCATACTGATGAAGACGGTAGCAAATATGTTGCAGACCAACTTGTAGAGGTAAGTCAAGCAGAGGCTGAAGCCTACTATAAAGCGACTAACACCCTCTATGATATGTACGTTGAAGCAGCGGAACATGTCATAGAAAATGATCTCTTTTTTGAACTTGGTATCCCTTTCAATATTGTTGAGACCATCAAAAAGTCATGGGAAAACGATGTTCACTGGCATATATATGGTCGTTTTGATCTTGCTGGTGGTATTGATGGCGCACCGATTAAACTCATAGAGTTTAATGCAGACACTCCTACCGGACTTTTTGAGACCGCTGTTTTACAGTGGGCACTGCTAAAAGCGAACGGTATGGACGATGCCAAACAGTTTAACGACGTCTACAAAGCTATAGAGGCCAATTTCAAACGACTGATCACCCTCTTTGACAATACCGATCTTTTTGAAGAACGTTATGACGGATGGAAAATACTCTTTTCGAGTGTCGAAGGCCTTGATGAAGAGGAGGTCACAACCCGACTGCTTCAGCAGATAGCGACAGATGCCGGCTTTACTACAGGTTTTGAGTTTTTACAAAACGTACAGTTTGATGAAAATGGTATAGCTGATGCTAATGGCATGGAGTATGAGTACTGGTTTAAACTCTACCCTTGGGAAGATATAGGCAGTGATGAAGGTGAGTTGGCAGTGGTCTTAAACGAGATCATGCAAAACCAAAAGGCTGTCATCTTAAACCCTGCATACACAGTTCTCTTTCAGTCTAAAGGAATGTTAAAGATCCTTTCAGAGCTTTTCCCCGACTCCCCTTACCTGCTAAAGTGTTCTGATACACCTTTAGAAGGTGCTTATGTAGAAAAGCGCCACTTTGGAAGAGAAGGTGCCAACACCAAGATCGTAGATGCATCAGGCAGCACTGTTGCACATACAGATGGTCCTTACGAAAACTACCGTCCTGTCTACCAAGAGTATGTAGACTTTCCAAAAGACAGCCAAGGCAACAAGTACCAAGCCGGTGTCTTCTTCGCCTACGAAGCGTGTGGCCTAGGCTTCAGACGCGGTGGTGAGATCATGGATAACATGAGTAAATTTGTGGGACACGTGCTTACTTAGTTTTTAGAAAGATGGCCAAGCTCATCGTAAAAGCCAATAATATCCTAAAAGTTTCAGATGTGGTGTGAGTTGTGCTGGGAGTGAACCCGAAGACGCACTGCTGTGCGTTGAGAGGTCAACCCCGGTGCAAATCGCGCCGCAGCTGAAACTTTTAGGGGGTGTTTGACATTAGAACTGCTATCCACCGCGTTGGATCTTGACTATAAAGTATGATCTTAATAGTAATCGTCAACGGAATCGAAAGTAACATCCCCACTGGCCCCAACAACCATCCCCAAAAGATCAAAGACAAAAAGACCACCAAGGTAGAGAGTCCCAATCCCTGACCCATAAGTCGTGGTTCTATAATAGAACCTATGACAATATTAATAAGCAGATAGATAGTACCTATCTCCAAAGCACCAACCG
>WGDB01000057.1 GCA_015493495.1 Helicobacteraceae bacterium
ACGTAATGTACGTAAACATATAGTATGTACAAGAAATCGCCTGCTTCGTCTGTGTTATGAATCTTCTGTAGAACAAGGGCTCTCTTTAGCCACTCCAGACCTTATAACTTTGGAAAATCAGCATAAATAGTAACAAATAGATAAGCTGCATCTGTCATTACAGCGAAGGCAGGAGTTCACAAGGACAGATCTTTACACTACAGACTAATGTTATTGCATTTATAGATCTTTTTAAATATATTTAGAGAAGGTACTGTTTAATTAAAAAATGAACTGGTCAATGTAAAGCCAATCCCAGCCATAAGTACTGTTCCAAAAACATTAATACCCATGTTGATCGCAGCTAAAAAGAGACTGCCTCCTTGTATTAAAAAGAAACTCTCCATCGCAAAAGTAGAGTAGGTGGTGAGTGCACCTAGAAAACCAGTAGTTAGAAAAGACTTCATGTTGACCGAGAGGGCTGTGTCTTGTGTTGTGTTGGCAAAAATGGCAAAAAGTATACCAATGATAAGAGAACCAAGAAGGTTGACACTGAGTGTTCCAAAGGGTAAGGTATGGGGAAAGTGGTTAGAGACCAGTCCGTTAAGATAGGCACGAGAGATCGCGCCTAGAAAGCCGCCCATGCCAATAGCTAGTAGGGTTTGCCAACTCATACTTTACTCTTAAGCGTCAAGTTTGGCGACATACTCGTCATAAGTTGCTTGCATGGTAGTCTGCAGGTCACTAAGCCAGTTTGGATCCTCTTTTGAGGCCATAAAAGAGTCTAGATAGACAACGGTGATAGCACCGCTACTCCCCGTTTTGTTTTTAAGGTCAAAATAGCGAGCAGTGTTAATAAGAACAACAGGCTGAACACGTAGTTTGAACTTGTCAGCTACCATCTTGGCACCAGGCTTAAAGGTGAGCATCTTACTACCATTTTGACGTGTACCTTCAGGGAACATCACCACACAACGTCCCTTCTCCAAACGCTTTTTAGTCTCTTTGACTAAGGAGACCAGTGCTGCTTTTGAACCACGGTCTACAGGAATATCATCTGAAAGTCGGATCGCAAGCCCAAAAAAAGGTACACTGAAAAGCTCTTTTTTTGCGACCCACACAAGATCTCGCTTGGTTGTACACTCAAGGGCTGAGATGTCGATGTCACTTTGATGGTTAGCTATAAGCATTTGTGCTTCAGGATCGATCTCCCCTATTTTTTTGACAGGGTTAAACATCATGGTATGAATAAAACATGAAGCGATCTTGGAGCCATAAGGTTTAGGTACTAGCTTCCAAATCAGGATCTTTATACCTAGGCCAGTAAAAATGATCAAGATGTCATAGAACCAATTAATTCGAGCAAATATTGTCTTCACTGATCCATCCTATTTTTTTGTTGTGTGTGATCTGTTTATAACCTTCTATCTCATGCTTGACCTCAAAGGTCCCTTGTGTACTCAAGACATCAAAGACGGTAGCATTTTCTATAGGTAAAAGGTAGAGGGGCGTGTTGGCTTGTACACAGATCTCTTTAGCGGGGCGTGCCTGCATTGCTATATAGGCAGCTGGAATTAAAACAAAAACCAGTATCCACCATTTGCGATAGACTATGAAAATGATCAACACGATAACGATCACGGCAGCTGCTATAGCGATCTTGATAATGTAGTTTTTGTTTTCTGTTGGCTTGAGGTCTGTTTGGGTAGAGACAGAATCATCCACTACTTCAATAGGCATCTTGAGTTTGACAAAACGCTCTTTTTTGAGGTTAAAGTAGGTGAACTCAAGCTTATCATACTTTTTTGGGATCACCACGTAGTAGGTCATACTAGAGTGTGTAATCCCTGTTTTACTGCGTTCAAAACCTTGTTCATTGGCAAGTTTAAGGTGAAAAGCTTTGATGTTACAGTGTTGTGCCGTCGCTTCAAAGGTGACGATGTTATGTTTGTTATCATATTTTTTAGCATCGATATTGGTCACTTTAAAGGCATCTGCCAAAATCCCCGAAAACTTCTGGTCAGGGTTTAGGGTGACACCCTCTATCTTCTCGCCTTTTAAAGAGGCTTTATGCCCTTCTAGACTTACCGTAACAGTAGGTAATATGATGTTACTTGAAGTGGCTAAAAAGTAAAAAGTATCTAAGACATAACTGCCTTTGTCTTTGCGGTAAGGTACGCCATTTTGTAAACTGACGCCACGACCACCTTTAAAGTGGTACTTGAGTTTGTTGTGCTGACGAATGGTGGAGAGGGTTTTATAGGTGATAGAGAAGTATTCGCCATTATAAACACGTTCAGGTATGGCGTCGTCTCCATAATAAGAGAGGTAGATTACTTTTTGTTGTGCCTGTAGTGTTGCTGGCATTACAAAAGCAGCCAGAAAAAGGCTGAGAACAAAGAGTAACTGTCTCAAAGCTACATTAGCCCTTCAAGCATCTTAATGCCATCTGCAGATCCAAGAACCTCTTCCATTGCCCGCTCGGGGTGAGGCATAAGACCAAAGACATTTTTTTCTTTGTTACAGATACCGGCGATACTGTCTACGGAACCGTTGGGATTGGAGATGTTTCCTTGTGCATCACAGTAGTGCAGTAGTACTTGATCATTGTCATAAAGCTCTTGAAGGCCATCTGCATCGATGAAGAAGTTTCCATCATGGTGGGCAATAGGAATGTTGACGACATCAGAGTTGTCAAACTTTTCTAAAAAATTATTTGCGTTACTTGCTACTTTTAGATTGTGGTGTTTAGATATAAAGTGCAGGTGCTCATTACGTTTAAGTGCCCCTGGAAGCATGTGGGTCTCTGTTAAGACTTGGAAACCATTACAGATCCCCAGTACTTTTTTACCCGCTTCAGCATGGGCTTTAACCGCTTTCATAATCGGTGATTTAGAAGCGATAGCACCTGAACGCAAGTAATCACCATAAGAGAAGCCACCAGCGATAACAATAAGGTCTAAGTCCTCTGCAACAGCAGCATCTTCATGCCAAAGTATAGAGGTCTGGGCACCTAGCTTTTCAAAAGCATATTGTGTGTCATACTCACAGTTGGTACCTGGAAACTGAACGATACCTACTTTCATTACTTTACCAGCTCGATCTCGTAATCTTCGATTACAGTGTTAGCAAGAAGGTCTTCGCACATTTGTGTCACCTCTTCCAACGCTTTAGCTTCGTCTGTCTGAGAAAGTTTCATGACGATCTGACGGCCGACACGTACATCTTCAACGTTTTCAAAGTGAAGAGAGTCAAGCGCGTGGTGTACCGCTTTACCTTGTGAGTCCAAGACACCGTTTTTTAGTGAGATATTAATAATTGCAGTCATTGTTTTCCTTATGTGTTCAAATTTTGTGGCGTACTTTGAAGTACACGTCTTTTCTTGTATTACGATCCGTTTAGCTATTTGTGGCTTTCAAGGGATTACCCTTTAACTATCATAAGTGCTTTGATGATATCAGTACCCTCTTTAAGTTGGATATCTTTTGTCAACTGTTCTTCTGTGATGATAGTTTTATCATCTTGCTCTTCATCTACGGCGTTTTTCTTTTTGCCATCGACTTTTTCAAGTTCGCTTTCAAGGTGCTTTTTAAGGTCTGCCTCTTTAAGCGCAAACTTGTTTTCGACTGTGTCGACACTTCCGGCAAGAACCTTGATGTCTGGTGTAACACCTACCGCTTGTATGGTACGTCCACTTGGAAGGTAGTAGCGTGCTACTGTAAGTTTTATAGCATCTGTCTTTGTAATCGGTAAGATCACTTGAACTGACCCTTTTCCAAAAGTCTTGGTTCCTACAACAACAGCACGTTTATGATCTTGGAGTGCACCGCTGACGATCTCTGAGGCAGAGGCACTTCCACCGTTGACAAGAACGACCAATGGTGCTTTGCTTAAAGTGTTTTCCGGGTGTGCGACATAGGTCTCGTTTTCACGTGTGTCACGTCCCTTCTGAGAGACGACCTTACCACTGTCTACAAAGATATCAACAAGACCAACTGCCTGGTCGAGAAGTCCACCAGGGTTGTTCCGTAGGTCTAAGATAATACCTTTTGAATGACCTTCATACTTTTTAAGGGCTTTTGTGACACCCTCGACCACTTTTTTGTCAAAACTGGTCACACGAATATAGAGGATATCCTCACCAATGGTTCGGGCATAGACAGACTCGATCTTGATGATGTCACGAACAATATGGATGTCAAGAGGTTTCCCCTCACCTTTACGCACGATGGTGATATCAATAGGATCACCTTTTTTTCCACGCATGATACTTACGGCTTCATCCAGACTCATTCCAAGTGTTGAAGCGTCATTGATCTTTAAGATGATGTCGCCTGACTTGAGGCCCGCTTTGTCTGCAGGTGTTCCCTCCAGTGGCGCGATCACAGTGAGTGCTCCGTCTTTCATACCTACAGTAATACCCAGCCCGCCAAACTCTCCGTTGGTCTGTACTTTTAGACTCTCAAAGCTTTTGGCATCAAGGTAGTTGGAGTGGGCATCAAGGTTGGTCATCATACCTTTAAGTGCTTTGTCCATAAGTTCTTCTATAGTCAAGTCATCTACATTGTAACGTTCAACGATACTCAGTACTTTTGTGAACTTGGCAAGTGCTTGTAGACGGGAAGCTTCGATGCTTTTTTGATCAACAGGTGCTTTTACAAGGTTCTCTTTTGCAAAGAGTGTGCTCCCAAAAGAGAGACTCAGTACCAGTGCAGCACTCATAGCCCCTAGGAACATAAATTTTTTGTTTTTCATTGATAACCGATCTAATTCTTGATTTTTAAGACGCTATTATAGTTAAATGTTGGTTAATTGTCTATTTTATGTGGGCATTTTCTTCTTGTCTCTTTATAAAATTGATCTTATTGTCCTTTCTCTTTTTTACTTGAAAAAAAGAGAAACAGTCGCCACGTTAAAATCCAATAAACAATGATACCAATAGTAACAATTCCAGGATGTCTTATTCCATCTTAGAGGCTACCTGAGAGTTGAAATTCACATCATATTTTCTATTGTTTTTATAGAGTGAATGTGCAG
>WGDB01000058.1 GCA_015493495.1 Helicobacteraceae bacterium
CACTAGTGGCATCACGGAACATATAAGAGAGGTTTTCAATGTTGGAGATGTCCCAGGCGCTTGTATCTGGATCAGCCAACGTACAGTTATTGAACATGTTTTTTAAATTTTTTACATCTGAAAAATCAGGTATATCCACAGCAGAGACCGTGGTATTGTTGGCATCACGAAAGGCACTCGACATCGAACTCCATATTGCTGTACCCCACTGCTTTATATCAATAAGTTTCTCTGCATCTGTTCCAGAACCGAACCGTATACGGCGAAACCCTTTTTTATCTCCATTGTTATCTATAATACGTATGGTATAAGTGCCAGCACTTCCATAACTGCATGTATAACTGCCAGTTTCTCCCATAGTTTCTAAGGTACCATCATCATTACAGTCGACGTTATAGCCTGTGCCAGTTGTAGTCATGATAGGAATTTCAAATTCGGTGTCAGAAGATACACCGGGATTGTCTGTTTTTACGTCTATTAGGAAATCGTCAGAGGGTAGAGCAAAAAGCATGCTAGAAAAGCTCAGAGAAAAAAGTATTCTTTTGACAGTTGACATATGTATATTCCTAGATATTATAATGTTACATTTTACGCTTCATTAACTTGTATTTGGCTTCTGTTACTCCATGTCCTCTTTATCCATGATGGCCCCGACGACCAACAGACCTATGACAAAGACGGTCACCGCGCCCATAAAAAAGTAATAGATCATAATTTCTCCTCTTTTTTAGCCAGAGCTTTGAAAGCAGCTCTCTCACTGCTGTTTGCAAAATACTCTTTTTCAAAAAAGAGCGTCCCTTTTTGAGTCTGAACCACAAAGCCCTCATCGAATACCAGCACTTTCAACACCTCTTGCCACGTGATCTGCTCACCATTGACAGAGATACCGCTCTCATCGACTTCGACCTGCAGATGTTCAGCATCACTATGGTGCTGTCTGTAAAACCGTTTGATCATCCCTTTACGCAGGTACCATCTGCCATAATACCAGTAGACCACCAAAAAAGTGGAGGTAAAAAGCAGACCATAACTGTCATGTTTTAAAGCACCAACAATACCAAACTGTACCAGGCCTACAAAGAGCCAGCCGATATAGCGTTTGGCAGAGTGTCTCATGTCATAGTCATAATAGAGTTTACTCGCCTTCAGTGCCAGTGCCTCACTCCAGGGAAGTTCAAATACTATTTTTTCAGACATGATCTTCACACTCTTCGATCAAAAGATCCGCTTTTTTGATGCAGTCTGCATCTTCGAGTATCTCAATCATCTTCAATGTTTCAAGATAGAGCGCTTCATAGATCTTTTTATTTTTAGCATAGAGTCTGCTCTGCTTTTTACCATACCAGTAGGCTATAGCAACGGAAGAGGCAAAAAGGGTATAGATCCACCACTGCCACTCTTTCAGGTTGAGTAAGACTATAAAATACTGTACGGAAAACAGAACAAAAAATTCGATTGAAAAGATGATGACAAGGGTAGCACTCTGTTCAAAGTCGAGTGTGTATTTCTCCAGTTCTTTGAGCTTGGCAAAGTTTTTGTTGATAGCCTCTGCCTGCTGCTTGCAATCATCTTTCAGATCATCCGTCTCGATATTTCTAAGATGAATATTGGTGATGTTGTACTCTACATTGGTCTGCATATAGTCATCCAAAAGTACAGGATGTTTCTTCAGCAGATCAATGATCTCATCTTCTGTGAGCTTTTTCTTACCGCCAAATCGCTGGGCATCCTGAAGTACAAGATCGTACAGACCGACACTTTTTACTTCACGGGCGACACGTTGCAAATTTATCAATCTCATCCTTCTTATAAAGATATACATAAGTCATGTCATTCCTGCGCAGGCAGGAATCAAACAATTTATGAATCAAACATACTCTTGAAAAAACGAGTTCGTGGACTCCTGCCTGCACAGGAGTGACGCAAAAGCTTAATTACTCTTGACTTACTGCAGATCAAGCATACCTTCAGGTACACTCAATACGTTCTATTTTGCAAATGCAGGATCGTCTGCAGGTACCAGTTCATCTTCGATGCCGTAAGAAGCTGTTTTGTCTTTGGCTGGCAGGAAGATACCGATAAGCCCTTTTATACCCACACTCATAACAATGTTGTAAAGGAAGATCGCCCATGCTACAAGAAGCATAGTTCCAAACAGTGCCGCAAAGATCATGTCCGGGTTGAACTGTCCATCTACATAAAGGTGACGACGAAGCATACCGTCAAGTCCCGCCATACCCATAAATGCACCCATACCGATACCACCTATGAGGTGTAACCAGAAGTGCGCGTTGGAGAGTTTATGTGAATAAAGTTTCGTGTTATTCGTCACCAGTGGCCAAAGCACATACAGTGCACTGTAAAGTGTCATATAAAGCCCGACGATCAGCGCGATATGCACGTGTGCACCGATGATCCACTGCGTATTGTGAAGGACACGGTTCATTCCCATGTCGGCCTGAATGATCGCAGCAGGAACGGCGAGACCGAAGCCTACGAGACCTCCAAGAAGGTATTTGAGCTCCATCGTCATCTTAAGCGGACGTGCTTTCCACAGCGTTACAAGCGTAATGAAAAGAGCCAGTCCCTGTGTCAACAGCTCAAAGGCCGTTACCATCTCACCTGAGATCAGTTTCATCATCTCAGGCTGTCCCTGGTCACCGAGCAGGTGGTGAGACCAGACCATCCATGAGACCAGAAGCTCAAGCATCAATGCCGCACGAGCAACGTTTTCCATAAAGAGTTTCTGACCGGTGATCAAAGTTGCCAGCAAGTACCATGAACCTGCCACATAGATCAGTACCAAACCATCTGCAACGAGGTCAAGTCCCCACCAGAAGAAGTTCTTATAGAGCAGTGCATCGATAGCCGAGACATCGAGTGCATGGCCACTGGCATCGAAAACGAGATAGACAAGTACCAAGATACCCGCACCTAAAATGACCAGAGCATCCAAGAAAGTGTCAACCGTTCCACGGAAGATCGCCACAACAGGAAGCGCTAGAGCCGGCTCTTTAGTATAAGGCTGCTTACCACGAAGTTTGTTAATGAGGTTAAGCATACCGTCGATACCAAAACCGGAGATCAGAAGCTCTGAGGTTGTTTTATTTTTATGGACACCAACACGGGCAAAGATAGTCGCATAGATGTTATAGATAAACCCTAAAGTTCCCACCATAATAAGCGCCACACCCAAAATAAATACAATACCACCAAAGACATTAAACTGATGTGTATCAGCAGGCAGTGGCCAGTAGAGCGTATAGAGTGGTGCATACTGCCATACAAAAGCAGCGATCCATGCTAAAGCTGTACCTATTGTGATCATGAGCCAGGTAAAGTTGGCCAGTTTCACACTGTAGAGTGGCTTTTTAGTCAAGTACGGTACCAAAAAGGTAAAGGCACCAAAGACCAGCTGATAGGTTGAACCAAAGATACCCACGATAGGGTGTACCGTCATAATAGAGAAGAAATGCTCTGCATGAAAGAACTGCTCAGGAAGCGGATTACCTGCCACATGGCCGACCTCGACCATACGCATTATCATACCTTCTATCGCCACCAGACCATAAAATAAAAATGCCATGACTACTGCACGGAGTGTCACTTTCTGCAGTGCGTTCAAGCCAGTATGATCAAAGTTTGTACCTTCGATCAGATTTTTAGTAAAACTCATTTTTCACCTCCATTTGCACAACCGACAACTTCTACAAAGTCTTTTACCATCATAAGATCTTCTCCATCTTCTCCATACTCATCTGGACCCGAGTACTCTGTTGATGTCATGTCAAAAAGACCATTATGGTTGAAGGTCCAAAGGATGTCATTGGAATCTAGGATACCATTGACATCTGTTCCAGGGTTGACCTGCATCTGCATCGCCATCGAACCATCTTTACGGAAAAGTCCAAACCCATAAACCAGATCACGACTGTGAACATCAAACTCTACGGTCTGACCACACTGTATGGTGATTTTCTCTGGAAGACCGATCCACTTGTGGTCCTCTATCTCGAACTCATACTTGGCGTCCGGAGTGATGTTATGTCTGTCGATGTCCTGAGAGACCCACGGAATCGTGTTATAGGTAAAGATATGGTGTCCTACTCCACCTGCCACTAAAAATGCCATATACCAGTAAAATGGTATACGAAACACTGACTTCGCCTCTTTACGGGTGAGGTTATACCCAAACCATGCGATCACCGATATGATCATCGTTGCATAGATGGTATAAGCAACCCAGTGAAAAGACAATAACTCTGCTGAGTTTGAAAATGTCATCTGTCTATCTCCTTATAGTAATTAATAACACCATTTTATAATGTCTATAATAGAGTAGAAATTGACATATATC
>WGDB01000059.1 GCA_015493495.1 Helicobacteraceae bacterium
CTGTGTTTACCAACAAATACGCTGAGGGTTACCCAGCGAAACGTTACTATGGTGGTTGTGAGTATGCTGACGGTGTTGAGCAGTTGGCTATAGACCGTGCTTGTGAACTTTTTGACTGTAAATTTGCCAACGTACAACCACACTCTGGTTCACAGGCAAATGGTGCTGTGTATGCAGCCCTTCTTAAAGCAGGTGACAAGATCTTGGGTATGGACCTCTCTCATGGTGGTCACCTGACTCACGGTTCTAAACCATCGTTTTCAGGTAAAAACTACTCTTCATTCACTTATGGTGTCGAGCTTGATGGCCGCATCAACTACGAGCGTGTTTTAGACATTGCCAAGATCACTCAGCCTAAGATCATCGTTTGTGGTGCTTCTGCTTATGCTCGTGAGATCGACTTTAAAAAATTCCGCGAGATCGCTGATGAAGTGGGCGCTATCCTTTTTGCTGATATCGCACATATTGCAGGTCTTGTTGCTGCTGGTGAGCACCCTAGCCCATTCCCTTACGCTGACGTTGTGACGACAACGACACACAAGACCCTTGCGGGTCCTCGTGGCGGTATGATCATGACCAATGACGAAGCTATTGCCAAGAAGGTAAACTCTGCGATCTTCCCAGGTCTTCAAGGTGGTCCACTGGTTCACGTCATCGCTGCTAAAGCGGTAGGTTTCAAGTACAACCTCTCTGCAGAGTGGAAAGAGTATGCTATTCAGGTCAAGAAAAATGCTGCTGTTCTTGCTGATGTATTGATGAAACGTGGTTATGACGTTGTCTCTGATGGAACAGATAACCACTTGGTATTAGTATCATTTTTGAACAAAGAGTTCTCAGGTAAAGATGCTGACGCTGCTCTTGGTAACGCAGGTATAACAGTCAACAAAAACACTGTTCCAGGTGAGACACGCTCTCCATTTGTTACGTCTGGTATCCGTGTTGGTTCTGCTGCACTGACATCACGTGGTATGAAAGAGAAAGAGTTTGAAATCATTGCTGAGCGTATGTGTGATGTTCTTGACAACATCGAAGACGCAGCACGTCATGCTGAGATCAAAAACGAGCTTAAAGAGCTTGCTCAGAACTTCGTTATCTATAACCAAGCAACATACTAAGCCCAGATGGTCTCTACACTTTTTCCTTTAGTACGGGACCACTACTGGTTGAAACACCCCAAGATCATTGAAGAGATCGACTTTAAAGCTCATACTTACCTCAGTAAGTATGAGCGTGTTGATGATTATCTCAGTGATGAGATCATCCAGAAACATCTCGATCACAAACTCATCATCGCCACATCCATACCTCAGGATGCTCCATTTTTTGTTTTTGACTACAATGGAGATGATGCTGCACGTTTTTTACATAAAGCTGCAAAGATATTGAGACAAAATTCTCTCGATCAGTTTCAGCCCTATGAGAGTAAAACAGCCGCTCATCTACACCTCTATGTCTATTGTGGCCATATTTCAGCTCCCAAAAGAGAAGAACTTGGTAAAATAATCTCTACTATGTTGGAAGAAAAACTCCCAAAACAGTGGCGGATATTTCCCAATTCAGGCCTGCCAGATGCCTACAACATTTTAAATCTGCCCTATCAAACATTTAAAGGTTAAACCATGGATGAGAAAAACGAACTTAACGACATTATTTTAAACAAAACATCAAACACGAACAGTACTAAAAAAATACTCCTCACTATCGCGACCTTCGCTATCATATTGATCATCGTGGTCATCGTTATGAACCAATTTAGTGGTAACAACGACAGTAACCTACCTCATGCTCCGCAAAAGAGTCAGGTCGTTGTGGAAGAAGAGGTCATTGATGAACCTGCTTATGACAATAAAGAGGCACATATACCAGTCATTGAAAATGCTATCGAGCACACCAGTGAGCTGATAGAAGAGGATGAGACTACAGAGAGTGTCCCTGATGGAAAAGACGAGACAAAACGCATCGTTGAATCTGCTTTTGAAGAGCCTGATATTGTTGAAGAACCAACATACAGTACTACAAAAGAAGAGACCAAGCAGCAGGTCTTAAAGCCAAAAAAAGTGACACAGACAAAAAAGCATACTGTTAAAAAGAGCAAACCTGTAGTTAAGAAGCATACATCAACCAACAAGAAAAAGTCAGCACCAGCATCTTCTGGTGCCTACTATGTTCAGGTAGGATCTTTTGCAAAGTACAAGCCTGCCAAAGCATTTTTAGACAAGATCGCAGATCGTGGTTATACCTACACTTTCCATAAAGTGACCCGCAACTCTAAAACAGTGACTAAAGTACTTGTTGGCCCATTTAGAACCAAAGCGGCTGCACGTGAAGCACTTCCTGTCATCAAGACACATGTTGTCTCTGGTGCTTTTCTTACCAAAATATAAAGGCTCTTTGTGATCAAGACACAACACTTTATGCTCGACCAATTTGCACCCATAGCGGTGTATGAAAAACTTAAAAATCGTTTTAGCGACGAGATCAGTTTTCTTTTCGAAAGTGCCGGAAGTTCTGATGGAAACTACTCTATCATTATTATTGGTGCTAGAGAGCGCCTCCAATACAAAGACAATGTTACTACTTATACTGATGCACAAGGCTGCTTAGAAGTCATTTATGAGTCTCCTTTTGAGTTTTTAAAAAAGTATTATGCCAAGGTCGACACAGAGCAATACAAGCAGTACACCAAAGAGCTTGGGCTCGGTTACATTGATGGTTTTATTGGCTATATCGGCTATGACATGGTCAAAGTCTTTGAACCTGTACTTGCGTCGTTTATGGACAAACTTGATGATACGATGGGTATTCCGGACCTAGACCTTGTCCTTCCAAAGATGGTTGCTGTCTACTCCCACAAAGACCATCAGATCACACTCTTAACACTCGAAAAGGGTTTTGAGTCACATTTTGATGCCATAGAGAAGGATCTGAAATCTTCTTACTCTTACACTCCATTTAAACCACTGATCGGTGATGATGAAGGTTCGTTTGCCTTCTCTAAAGAGAAATTTTTTGAGATGGTAGCCAAGTCCAAAGAGATGATAAAAAGTGGTGATGTCTTTCAGATCTTGATGACCAACCGTTTTGTGAGAGATGTAAAGGTCGATCCTTTCTCTTTTTACAGAATACTACGTACTAAAAACCCCTCTCCGTATATGTTTTTGATGGAGTATGAGGATTTTAGTATCGTGGGTTCATCTCCTGAAGTCATGGTACGTCTGACCGAAGGTGAGTTACTGCTTCGTCCTATTGCAGGAACCAGAAAACGCGGTGCGACCAAAGAGCAGGACAAGGCGATGGAAGATGAACTTCTGGCTGATCCTAAAGAGTTGGCAGAACACCTCATGTTGATCGATCTTGGACGTAATGACGTAGGGCGTGTTGCTAAGACGGGAACCGTTAAAGTAGAAGATATGATGCATATTGAGCGCTATTCTCATGTCATGCACATCGTTACCGATGTCGTAGCAGAACTTCGTGATGACAAAGATATGTTTGACCTTTTTGCCGCGACCTTTACTGCAGGTACGATGACTGGTGCACCCAAGATCCGTGCCATGGAGCTGATCGCCGAATTTGAAGGACTAAAACGTGGTTTTTACAGTGGTGCTATCGGTTATTTCGGTTTTGACGGAAACATGGACTCCGCCATCACCATACGAACTTCTCTTGTCAAATCTGACAGAGTGATCTTACAAGCGGGTGCAGGCATCGTAGCCGACTCTGTACCTGAGATGGAGTATCAAGAAGTCCATAACAAACTCGGTGCACTCGTCAGCTCGCTCAACGACTTGAAAGATATCAAGTGAGACTCTTTGCCATCTTTGGTAACCCGGTAGCGCACTCCCGTTCACCGCTTATGCACAACCATGTCTTTAAGACTTTGGGGTTTAAGGGGTGCTACACCCGAATACAGCTAGAAGATGGCAGCAGACTGAGAGAGACCTTTTTTAGACTTGGACTCAGTGGCGCCAACATCACAGTCCCCCACAAGGAAGCTGCTTTTAACGCCTGTGATGAGATCAGAGGCTTTGCCAACAAGGTTGGAGTGGTCAACACCATCATCAACGAAAATGGCAGACTTATAGGCTATAACACTGATGCAGACGGTTTTATGTACGCCATCAAACCTTTTGGTACCATAAAGTCTGTTCTTGTCCTGGGTGCAGGGGGAACAGCAAAAGCCCTAAGTCAACGTTTTATAGACGAAGGCTTGGAGGTCACCATTACCAACCGTTCAGAAGGCAGACTCAAAGAGTTTGACAACTCAGACTGTACAACAGTGACCTGGGAGCAGTTAGAGACCAAGGCCTATGATCTTATAGTCAACACCACCTCTGCCGGTCTCAACGATGAAAACCTCCCTGCCCCACTAGAACTTCTACAACCGCTTTTGAAGCAGGCCTCTTTTGCAGCAGATGCCATATACGGAAAGGTCACCCCTTTTCTAAAGCTTTGTGCTGCACTCGACCTACAAGCCAAAGATGGTTCGGACATGCTCTTGGGACAAGGAGTTCTTGCAAACCACTACTTTACAGACCAAAGCTACAATCTTGAAGAGATAGAGTTGGCTATGAAAGAGAGTTTCTCTTTTTAACACCCATCTATTTTTATAAAAGATATGCTACTTTTTATGCTTTGTTGCAAAAAACAGATAACTAAAAACAAAACAGGATAACATTATGTCAGAATCAATAGAGATCATCTCATGGAATGTCAACGGTATACGTGCTGTAGCTAACAAAGGGGCCCTTAAATGGATCGATGAACGTCAACCCGACATCTTATGCCTCCAAGAGATTAAAGCCCTTCCTGAGCAGATACCAGAAGATCTTTTTGAGACTAATTTTTCTACACTAAGTATCAATAGTGCTGACAAAAAAGGTTATTCTGGAACGGCTGTCTTTTCACAGCTTACGCCGGAGTATACAAACAACCGTCATGACATCGACCTGGCACGTGAGGGACGCATAATAGAGCAGGACTATGGAGATTTTGTGCTCTTTAATGTCTACTTCCCAAATGGTCAAAAAGATGAAGAACGTTTGGCACTTAAGATGAAGTTTTATGATGACTTTTTGAACTACTGTGACAAACTTCGTGATGAAGGGAAATCCATCGTTATCTGTGGTGATGTCAACACTGCTCACAAAGAGATAGACCTTAAAAATCCTAAAGCCAACTCCAAGACATCAGGCTTTTTACCTATAGAGCGTGAATGGATGGATAAGTTGGTAGAGCATGGCTACATCGACACTTTTCGTTATGTGCATGGAGACAAAGAAGAGGAGTACAGCTGGTGGTCTTATCGTTCAGGAGCACGTGCTAAAAATGTAGGCTGGAGAATAGACTACTTCTTTATTTCCGATGATCTGACAGAAGTCTTGGAAGACGCTTTTATATTGCAAGAAGTAACAGGTTCAGATCACTGTCCTGTCGGTATTCGTCTGGCATTGTAGGCATTTTTCCTGACGGCCCATCGTTCTCTTGCAATGACTATGGAGCTATTTTAAAATTTTCTTTATTTCTTAGCTAACTATTTGTATCAGCTTGGCAAACCACTTTTTAGCTAAAATTCCGGTAATTATGAAAAAAGCCCGCACATCTCTCTTATCGGTACTACTGTTCGCATTCTCTTTTTTTGTGATCCATGATTACGTCATAACAGAGATCGACGCTGATACTCAGTATGAGCTCTGCTATGTAGATGTCGATAAGACAGTCATCGATCTTCCTTCCCAGATACATGACTATATTCACCTTCTCAGTGCCTCACCTGAGATCACGCAGCAGATGCTGCATACCTTTAAAGTGTCGACTGTACCCCTGGTAAGCCTGAGCACACTCTACGCTACGATTCACCCTACACCGCACCGCCCACCCCTCTCTTAACCTTTTACACACTACTTGACAGTAACAACTGTTAAAACTACCGCCAGCAGGCGTAACAACAAAGGTTATCTATGAAACATCTATTACTATTTTTATCACTTATGTCAGCTCTTAAAGCAGACACAAACACACTTCAGACGTATCTAAACGCAGTAACATCGTCGCCCGCCGCCAAGACCATCATCGCACAAACGAGCTCAGAAAATGCCAAAGAGCGCATTCAAGGCCAAAGTACAGGCTTTTTTCTCAATGGCGAACTTGACTACGCAGCAGAGAAGAACAGCAACAGAGATGCTGTAGAGTTTCATGTCTCTGTTGAAAAACAGCTCATCCTTGGAGATGGAGACCGATATGTCGACGCACTAGGTTTCTCATATGAGAACCGCAAACACTTTAAGGTCAACCAGTTAAAGGCCCTGGTCTATGAACACTATATCGACACTTGTACCTACAAAGAGAAAGCCGGGTTGCTCGAAGATGCCAAAGAACGCAACATCAAATTGACCCAGCTTATCGATGAAGGGGTCAAAGGCGGAGAGTTCGATCGCAGTGCCCTGCTGCGAAGTGAAGTAGTAGTTCAGAAACTGCAACTGCGTATCAGAGCCCTGCATGCACGCTATTATGAAGCACTTCAGCAGCTAAGGCTCTTTACAGACAAAGAAGGTGAACCGCTCTGTCAGGACCTTCCTTATGGGGTCACTGCTATTGAAGATATAGAGTCCAATGCCCTTTTGTATCAGTATCTCAAAAGTGAGATAAGCACGGCACAGGCCCTGGAAAACTTCCAGGGAACAACACTGCAAAACATTACTGTCGGTGTAGGATACGATAATGAGATCGACCTCTCACGTGCCCTGCTCTTCATGCAGATCCCGCTTTCTAAAGGTTCTCGACAAGAGAGTGCCTATGAAGCAGCTATAGAAGCCAAGATGGCGGCACAGGAACGTCTCGCATTTACCAAAAAACAGCTTCAAACTCAGATCCTGGCCTATACCAACACACAGGATATCCGTCAGGAAAACCTGAAACGCCTCAATGACATACTGATACCCAAGGCCTACGAGACAAGCGAACTGTTACTGGCACGTTTTATGGGCTCAGAAGGGAGTTACCTCGCTTATATTGACAGTCAGACCACCCTTTTCGACCTGTTAATGCAAGGTATAGACACACATGCTGACGCCCTCCGCGCAGAAGCGAAGCTTTATCAAACACTGGGTATTAACCCACTAAAGGAAACCAAATGAGATCATTAATTTTTGCACTATGTCTTTTATCACTCTCTCTTAACGCAGGAGAGATCATCCAGGCCGGTTCACTCAAAGTCGCAGTGACACCGGTCCAAAAAGTGGATAAAGTTCCTATGGGAAGTTATCTTGGCACCTATACCTATCCGGCGAAACATCGCTTTACCATCAGTGCCAACGTAGATGGTTTTGTCTCTGAGATCGCTGTAAAGCCCTATGCATATGTTAAAAAAGGACAGAAACTTTTTGTACTGAAGAGTCCGAAACTGCTGGACATACAGTCTGATTACATTGAGACTTTGATTGAATTCGAGTTCCAGAAAAAAGAGATCGAGCGTCTGAAACCACTCTCTGAAAGCGGTGTTGTCGCTTCCAAACGTTATATCGCAGCTAAAAACAAATATGATCAACTCAAAGCTTCTATCACCTTTAAAAAGAACATCTTAAAGGCTTATGGTCTTACAAAAGCTCAGCTTAACAAGATCACAGCGCAGCACAAGGCAAATCCAACCCTTGTGATCACCTCTCCTGCCAATGTCACTGTAAGTGAACTTGATGTTCAAGTCGGTACCTTTGTACCACAGGGCGCGATGTTGGCAAGACTTGTAGACACCACTGAGTGTCACTTCGAGATCGATCTGCCCTGGCAATTGACGGCAGCACTCTCTCAGGGAGAGGAACTATACTCTGACAAAACCATCTTTACCATCTTTGCCATGTCACCGGAGATCGACTCCGTCTCACAGACACGTAGCATCGATCTACATGAAGAGAAAGGATGTCAGGCACGAGGCGGCGCCAGTCTCAATGTCACCCTCTATCGCAAAATGAATGCATGGGTTGTCTCCTCTTCTGCATTGGTCGGTACCCAAAACGGCTATGCTGTCTTTGTTGCGCAAAAAGAAGGTTACCGCATGGTACCCATCACCATTTTGGCACAGCTTGAAGGAAAAAACTATATCTCTGCTCCGTTAAAAGCAGGAGACAAGGTCGCCATCTCCTCAGTACTGGCACTTAAAAGTGCAGTAGAAGGATCATCAGAATGATAGACGCTCTTTTACGTTTTACACTCGCCCAACGCTATATCGTTATCCTTCTTGCCCTCGCGATCGCTGTATATGGAATTTTTTCTTACGGCAAACTGGTGATCGATGCCTTTCCTGATGTCTCCTCAACTCAGGTCAAGATCATCATCAAAGCACCGGGTATGACTCCTTCGGAGGTCGAACAGCAGATCACCATCCCCATAGAGTTGGAGATGAAAGGGATCCCCCATCAGACCATGGTACGTTCTATCTCCAAGTATGCACTTGCAGACATCACCATAGACTTTGAAGAGGGAACCGACCTCTACTGGGCACGAGACCGAGTCTATCAGCGCTTTAGTTCCATCAAAGAGGAACTTCCCAAGAACATAGGCGGTGGAATTGCACCGATCACCACGCCGCTGGGTGAGATCTTGATGTTCACCATAGAGTCAGACAGCCTCACACTTATGCAAAAACGTACACTGCTCGACTGGGTTGTACGCCCTGCACTGCGCAGTGTCAACGGTGTAGCCGACGTCAATGCTCTTGGTGGTGAGGTCAAAAGTTTCATCGTCAAGCCCGACTTTAGCAAACTCGCCCTTTTTGGTATCAGTGTCGAAGAGCTGCAAAAAGTACTCGAGCGGAACAACGCCAACTATGGCGCCGGACGTATCGAACGTGGTGATGAAGCACTAATCGTACGTGTCGTCGGAAAACTCAAAAGCATCAACGATATCGAAAACCTTGTACTGGCCCAACGTGACAGCAGTACGATCTATGTCCGAAATGTTGCGACAGTCTCTACCGGTGCCATCACCCGTTATGGTTATGTCACCAAAGATGGTCAGGGCGAAGCGGTAGAAGGTCTGGTACTGGGACTCAAAGGAGCAGACTCTTCACAGACAGTCACCGCCTTAAAGAAGAAGCTTGACGAGATCGAAAAGAACCTTCCGGAGGGAACAACGCTAAATATCTTTTATGATCGCAGTGTCCTTGTCGGCAAGGCCGTTTCAACAGTGCAAAAAGCCCTTATAGAGGCAGTAGTGCTTATCATTGTGATCTTACTGTTGATGCTCGGCGATATTATATCGGCATTGACGGTTGCGCTCATCTTGCCGATGGCCATTTTGACCACCTTTATTTTGATGAAGTTCTTTGGCATCAGTGCCAACCTGATGAGTCTTGGAGGTATTGCCATCGCTATCGGTATGATCGTTGATTCTGCCGTGGTGATGGTTGAGAACATCGTTGCTTGGCTTGCCCATCCAAAATACAAAAACGAGCCTCGTGTACGACTGGTATATATGGCGGCCAAAGAGGTGAGCATCCCTGTTATCTCAGGTGTTGTCATCATCATAACGATCTTCTCTCCACTGCTGATGCTCGAAGGTTTAGAGGGAAAACTTTTTGCACCAGTCGCTTTGAGTATCGTCTTCAGTCTTGGAGCTTCCATCTTTTTTGCCCTCTTTCTTATCCCAGTCATCGCAGAGTGGTTGATCAAAAACCCTTCAGAGGAGCCAACCTGGCTGGTACGTAAACTGACCGGTATTTATGTTCCGACACTCAAAAAGGCATTTGCCTATGAAAAGTGGATCTACCTCTTTTTGGTGCTGAGTATTCCTCTTACCGTCATGATGTTTAACAATATCGGTAAGACCTTTATGCCGACAATGGACGAAGGAAACATCGTTATCGGAATAGAGTCAAACCCTTCTATCAACATCCCTGCAGGTGTGGCACTCAACACACAGATTCAGCAGCAACTGATGGCCCATGTACCCGAGATCGCTTCCATCATCGCCCGTAGCGGTTCTGATGAGATCGGGCTTGATCCTATGGGTCTCAATGACACCGATACCTTCCTCGTACTTAAACCCAAATCCGAGTGGCGCGAGCAGGATCCCGAGTGGCTCAAAGAGCAGATGCGTAAAGTCCTCGAGAAGATCACAGGAATAGAGTTCGGTTTTACCCAACCTATCGAAATGCGTACTTCCGAGATGCTGACAGGGGCCCGTGGAGATGTCGTAGTCAAGCTCTTCGGAGATGATATGGACCGTCTTAATGCACTGGGCAGTTCTATCGCCGAGATCATTCGTAACACCAAGGGAAGCCAGGATGTCTACATGCGTCAAAATGAGGGGGTAAGCTACAACCAGGTACGTTTTGACAAGAAACAGCTCGCCAAATACGGTATGAGTCTAGATGAAGCAGCCAGCATCCTAAACATCGCTATCATGGGGAGTGCCAATGGTAAGATCTATGAAGGGATGAAACAGTTTGACATCCTGATCCGTGGAGACTACACGAGGAACAACCTACCACTCGAGCACATCTATATCACCACTCCCAAGGGCATTCGTATCACACTTGCCAACATTGCTCATATCGAGCGGGTAGATGGCAGTGTCGAGATCAAGCACGAACAGGCACAGCGTTTTGTCTCTATACAGACCAATGTACGCGGTACGGATCTGAGTACTTTTGTAGCTCAAGTCGAAGCCCATATTGCAGAGAAGCTCACGCTTCCTGCAGGTTATCGTCTGGAGTATGGTGGAGAGTTCAAGAATCAGGAGCGTACTATGGAGCGTCTAAGTATTGTCATCCCTGTCGCTCTTGCCGTCATCTTCATGATCCTCTTTTTCACCTTTGGTTCTGCACGTCAGGCAGTAGCTGTCTTTGCTACGATCCCTCTGGCCCTTACCGGTGGCGTGTTGGGACTTTTCATCACCGACAACTACCTTTCGGTACCGGCATCGGTAGGGTTTATCGCTCTACTTGGTATCGCTGTACTAAACGGTGTGGTGATGGTCAGTTACTTTAACGAACTGGTCAAGAGCCTCTCTTTGGAAGAGGCTGTTATGGAAGGTGCAGCACGTCGTCTTCGTCCCGTTGTGATGACCGCACTTATCGCCGCATTCGGCCTTGTTCCTATGCTCTTTGCTACAGGACCGGGCTCTGAGATCCAAAAACCATTGGCTATCGTTGTCATCTTTGGACTGATCAGTTCAACACTGCTGACCCTGATCATCCTGCCTATTTTATATCGACGCGTCGAGTCTCTGCAGACAAAGTAGTACAAGAAATGGTTGGAGATGGTTTATATAAAGTGTCAAAATATTTGTAGTAGAGATCTCTTTTTTAGGTGCAAAAGAGATTTCTAATCACGAAGGGGCATCTAAAAGTGTCCTCACACTCTTTTAGACTCAACAAGATTGTCTAACACACTTGAGCCTATTATCCTTCTCTTGGTAAGGCTACTTTAAAACAGGCACCCTCTTCTCTGTTGCTGACACTAAGCGTACCACCACAATGTTCCTCGATGATCTTTTTACTCATATAGAGACCGAGCCCTGTACCCATGGCATCTTCTTTAGTGGTAAAGTAGGCTGCAAACAGCTTCCCCATCACTTCATCATCTATACCACCCGCATTATCACACACTTCAAAATAGTAACCCGCATCATCATGATAACTTTTGATATGGATCGAAGCATCTTTGACCCAGTTTTCCAAAAGTGCATCTTCTGCATTTTTAAGTAAGTTAAGCAGTACCTGCTTGAGTTCATTGGGATAAGAGTTAAACTGTTCACTACAGTCAAGGTCAGTAGAGATAAGGATCTTTTTGTTTTCTACATACTCTTTTACAATCCTCAAGGTGACATTGACTACTTCATCTACAGAGGTCAACTCGCGCTCTTTTGTCACTTTAAAAAAATCTCTGAAGTCATCTATGGTCCCAGAGAGGTGTTGGGTTAAGGTGTTGATAGTCTCTATGTTTTTAAGACAGGTAGCGTCATCGATCTTTCCAAACTGGATCTTAAGATCCATGTCCGTTGCAGCGGTAGAGATAATATGTAGCGGTTGACGCCATTGGTGTGCGATCATACTGATCATCTCACCCATTTGAGCCAGACGTGACTGATGCATAAGTTGGATATCTTTTTCAACATTACGAGAGACCTCTTTTTGAACACGCTCTTCTAAAACAGTGTTAAAAGATTGAAGTTCAATACTCAGTTCAATAATCTTTCTCATTTTAAGATAGTAATCAGCCCCCGTCCCTGTTAAAAATGTGGCCGAAAGAATACTAATGATCGCTATAACTATATGTGCATTATCACCTTGGTAAATAAATGATGAGGCTAGCATTAACAAGATACTCCACATAAAAGCGGCATAAGCATGAAAGATCGAACCAAGTGTTGTAATTGCACCAGCTGTCAAGCCCATCACAATGACCAAGATATAGTATGTGTAAGCCTCTGAAGCATAGATAACCGCCAGCCAACTGGTAACACCCCACATAAAACCGCCAAGTGCAGTCGTTATTATGCTATAACGTAAGTAAGAGGCCTGAAGTGGATCACTTTTTTTAGTACACAACTCTAGTTTTCTTGAGAGGTATACACGTAAAATGGAAAGGGCAAACTGTACAATCAACCACAGAGATAAGATGTAATAAGGGACATATTCATTAAAAAGCAGGACAAAGAGGGCAGAACCTATCAAGGTAGCGATCAGCACCCCATTTTGGATCTCTTTGGTCAGCATCAAAACCAACTCTGTTGGATGGTCGTATGATTTAAAACTTCGATAAATAATATCTGACTGCATATACACTAAACCTTATAAAATATATGAGACTATACAGTAATAAACGTTAAATTTAGTTATATGTAACACATCTATTTACAATTTAAATACTATTATTTATTTAGATTTTGGTCTAAAAGCTTTGATAACATTCTCATCACACTCCAAGTATGGTCCTTCAATAAGATCAATACAGTATGGTACGGCAGGAAAAACAGCGTCGAGACACTCTCTAATAGATTTTGGTTTTCCAGGAAGGTTAATGATGAGTGATTTACCACGTATACCTGCTGTCTGTCGAGACAAGATAGCGGTTGGTACATACTGCAGGGAGACCTGACGCATTAGTTCTCCAAAACCTGGCATCATCTTTTCACATACATTTTCTGTTGCCTCAGGTGTGACATCACGCAAAGCAGGACCAGTGCCACCTGTTGTAACAACCAGACAACATCCTGCATCATCACACAGCTCTTTCATTGTGGCTTCGATCTTTGATTGTTCATCTGGAATACAGCGGTACTCTATCTCAAATGCACTGGTAAGATATGCTTTCATCGTATCTTGTATAGCCACACCTGAAATGTCCTCATATATACCTGCACTTGCTCTGTCTGATGCGGTGATCACACCTATCTTAATACTACTCATCTATCTTCTCCTTGTAAAAAATGGTTGTTTCTCTTTAACAACGTTACCGTCGCAAAAGGTAAAAAAAAGGCATAGGCAGCACTGACATCACTGATCTTGTCATCACCACCCAAATAGACCTCTATCTCTGTTCCTCGATCTAAAACTTTTTGCAGGTCTGCAGTGTTCCACTCAAAGTGCAACAGCTCTTCCAGTGCCTCAGCACTATGTTCTCCTAAAGTGACATCTTTTTGTCCATAAGGTAAAAAGCAGTTTTCTAAAAACTTCTCTATATAGAGTGCACTGTTTTTTTTGTATCCCATCATCTGTAATCTTCTGTATTTATCACTTCTGTTTTGAAAAAAAGCAGGTGAAAAAATCTGGAGTTTATCTACACGTGTCTTAGAGTTGAGCACCTGTTTAAAAGCTTTGATCGCGCCATAACTAAAACCACTGACCACATAAGCACCAAACTCTAAATGCTCTTCAAAAAAGTGTGTCTCACCTTTGAGTGCAAAACCGTGATAAAACTGCATTAACCCACGATCTTTGCGATAGTTTCTTTAGTAATAGACTCTTTTTCGATCAAAACCACTTCTATCGCAGCGATGGCCGCCTCATGGTCTGTCAGTTCACGTTTTGTTGCGTCATAAAGTCTTTTAAGTATGCTCACCGACTCCTTGACTTCTGCTGTAACACCTTCACCCATGGCATAAAGATCCACCATCTCAGCGGCCAGTTTTTTAGCTGCACTCAGGTCTTGTTGTACATTGGTAGCATGCTCTTGGAAATGAAGGTCACACGCGACCATTCCCGCAAGAAAGACCATGATACGTGCTTCGATCTCACTTTGTATCATCGGTGCGCTAAGTTCCGGTTTTATAGTCTCTGAAGAGAGCATCACCTTCTCAAACGGTAAGTCATGAAGATAGGCTTCTATCGCTTTTGCGGCCAAGTAACGGGCTCTAAACTGTTTTTGCTGCGTAGAAAGAATGGCAAGTTTCTTTTTACCGTAAGCCACCTTGTCTTTCACCGCATAAAAGTGTTCCATACTCACTTTTGACGCTTTTTCACGCAGGGCCAAAAGTGCCGCTTCATTGACTAAAGTCGCTAAAGAAGCACCATTAAAGCCGACACTCATGTGAACAATCTCCTGTGTATCTAAACTGTTGGGTACTTTAGAGAGGTACTTGTTCAAAATAGCCTCACGTTCTGTAGGTGTTGGCAGTTCTACAAAAATACGACGATCAAAGCGCCCTGCTCTCAGCAGTGCAGTGTCTAAGACTTCGATCTTATTGGTCGCTGCTACAACAATAACACCACTGCTGTCTTCAAACCCATCCATCTCAGTCAAAAGTTGGTTGAGTGTTGCTTCACGCTCGTCGGAACGGTTTCCGTCACGCTCTTTACCCACTGCATCGATCTCGTCTATAAATATAATAGAAGGTGAGTTGTTTTTCGCTGCTGCGAAAAGTTCATGTACCCTTTTGGCACCCATACCAACATAGATCTGTACAAAAGAGGCCGCACTTTGGTAATAGAAGGGGACACCTGCTTCTGCTGCGACGGCCTTGGCGATCATCGTCTTACCTACACCAGGAGGGCCTATAAGAAGAACACCTCTTGGCATACGAGCACCAAAATCTTTAAAACGTGATGCATTACGCAAGAAATCAATGATCTCTTGAAGCTCTTGTTTCACATCAGCAATACCACCAATATCATCAAAAGTAACATCAGAGTCTACCGGTTCTACAAGTTCACTTTCACTACCGCTTAAAAGCCCAGATGATGCACCAAAACTTTGCACCCCCTGCTCCTCTCTCGCATGCTGTTTCATCCAGTAACGTGCCGTGTAAGAGATTAGACCCAAGATCAACACTAAAAGTGCCAAGATCACCAAGTAGGTCTTGTCTTTATGCACCTCTACAGGGTAACGTTCTATTAAGGTAGCAGGGACTTGAGAACGTGCTATGCGGTACAGTCCATCTTGGGTCTGAAAATAGAGATGGGTATCACACTGCTTAATGTGTTCTATCTTGTTTTCAGAGATAAGGTGGTTGATCTTCTCTAACGAAACCAGTTCAGAGCTGTCTCGTAAAAGCGCAAATCCAACCAATAGAACAATTATGACCGCCGAAACAGTGATAATAAGACGGTTTTGTTTAGAACTTAGCATAGTTCCCACCTTTTAAGACTTTATACTGCTCGACCTGAAGCCAGTTACCCACAAGGTCTTGGTCTGCATCGATGATGATCTTGTTGAAAAACTGGTCAAGACCATGGAACTGCCCCTCTTTTTCACTCTCGATCAAGACATCTAAAGGGAGGTTGGCATGAGTGTTTCTAAAGTCAAAATTGTTCTGTTCTACCAACTGGGTCAACTCTTTTAGTCGTGCCTTGGCAACAGCACCATTGACTTCACCCTTCATCGTAGCAGATGGCGTCCCATCTCGTTTGGAGTAGCTAAAAGCATGCACATGGGTCAGTGGTAATCTTTTTAGGTTTTCCATGGCCTCTTGCCAGAGTGCTTCTGTCTCACCGGGATGTCCCACAATAAAATCCGTTCCAAGCGCAAAGCCTCTTTCACTCAGACGATGAAACAGGGCAATGTCACTGCTAAACTTGTTTCTACGGTTCATATGTTTTAACATGGTAGGCGAAGTATGCTGGAGTGCAATATGCAGATGCTTTTCCAGCCAAGGTTCATCTAAAAGTTCTTCAAACTCTGAAGAGATCTGTATGGGTTCAAGTGATCCCAGACGGATACGTCGTACCCCACGGATCTGAGACATCTTTTTAAGCAGTGAGGCTAAAGAGCGATCTTCTTTATGCCCGTAAGAACCGACATTGGTTCCGGTCAAAATGAATTCACCAAAACCATTGATAGCCAGTGTACTTACCTGCTCCAGTATCTTAGCTTCATCCATAGAGCGCGAGTCACCCCGAACAAAGGGGATAATACAGTAAGAACATCTAAAGTCACACCCCTCCTGTATCTTAATAAAAGCACGAGACTTACCAACAAACTCCTCAACGATGGTGTCATCTACAAAGTTCAAGTCACCCAGCTCATAAAAACGTTTTTTCTCTTTAAGCAGTCCGTTGATCTTGGTCTTCTCTGACTGACCAAAGACACCAAAGACCTTTTTGTTGTCAAAAAGAGATGCCCCTTTGGTATGCGCACCGCAACCCGTCAGGTAGACTTGAGCTTTTCCTGCTTTTTCTACACCGTTAATATAACCGCGAACACCTACGTCTGCACCATTGGTCACGGTACATGAGTTGACAATAATAATGTCTGCTTCAGACTCATTTTCAGTAATATCAAAGTCTTCAAGATTACTCATCATCACCTGTGAGTCAAAAACATTGGTACGACACCCAAATGTCTTTACATAGACTTTCTGTTTTTGGCTCATAAGATCACCTCGTTCTCTTCTAAAGGCAGTACTGCCTTGTCTTTGTTCATTGTAAGATTGACCTGTTGTGTAGGGTACGCTATGGTAATATCATCTTCAGCATTAAAGGCATCGATGATGTCTCCCGAGATGGTACTTCTCAAAGTCAAGGTTGCATAGGCATTGGTGAGGTACCAAACACTGATGTTCAGTCCGATAGGCTCGATAAACGAAAAGACACGTGGCTCGACATTAGTGTTTTTCAAGCTGTATTTATGACGCAGTTTGTTTAACTGTTTACGGGTAATGTCCGTATATCCTTTAGAGTACTTTCTGGCGACTTCTTTGGCCAAATGCATCGCTTTTTTGTGGTTAGAGTCAAAAGTGATCATTACATCAATACCGTCCCAGACCGTTTTAAGCGAATCATGAGAGTAGTTGGCGATCATACGGGTAAAGACATAGTTGTTAGGCACAAAGATAATACGCCCTGCTCTTCTGTTGACTTTATAGGTGCTTAGTGTAATATCTTCCAGCAAAGTCATACGAAGCAGAGAGATATCCATGACATCTCCCACATACTTCATCCCTTCCATATCTACACGAATACGATCACCTACATGGATAGAACCGCCAAAAACGATCACCAGCCAACCCAACATCGACATAAACCAGTCTTTCATCGCGATCGCGATACCGGCAGAGGCAAAACCAAGTACTGTGACCAGATAAGAGACATTTTCAATATAGTTGAAAAGCAAAATGATCATGATCAAGATAAAGTTACCAAAGTTTATGATCTTGTTGGCCATGTAGAAACGGTCATTGTCCGTAATATATTTTTTACTGGCTACTTTCAAGAAAAATGCCAAGGTAAACAAGAAGAGTATAATAAGACCGATTTTGGAGAGTTTATAGATCTGGATACGGATCTGTTTGTTGATCTTGACCTCTATCTCATCTATACGTTTGTCATAGATATTTGAGGTGACTTCTAAGATCTCTTGTGCATTTACATATTTTTCCAGTCGGTGGGTAGTCTCTTGCAGTTCTTTGACATAGTTGCCATTTTTGTTGATGGCCAGAAGATTATTGAGTAGCTCTTTTTTCTTTTTAAGCAGTGCAATACGATCTTTCAGTTCAACACCCTGCTTGTTGTAATCAGCATAGATCTCTTCTAGGTGTTTCACAAAAGAGATGGCAGTGAAGATGTCTAATGGGTTGGAAAGTACTGGGATCTCTTCGATCTCTTCTGGTTGCAAGAGGGCTGAGAACATACTTTTTCCCTGCTGATTGTCCAGTAGATCAAACTGTTCAGAGAGGATCTTCTCTTTAGCTTTCAAGTCTTCTATCTGTTCCAGGTCAGCAGCTCTTTTTTTACGCTTTTTACTAAGTTTTTTGATCTTTTTTTGTAATGCTTGAAGATCATCACGGACTTGTGAATAAGCAAGATGAGAGCTGTAACTTTTCTCCCATACATTGTCTTTTGTCAGTTGGGTATTAATCTCTTGGAGTTCTGTCTCAAACTGCTTGATCGTACGGGCACGTTTTTCACGGATCAAACGTTCATTCTCTGCAATAGATGCTTGAATTAAAAGTTCTTTGGCGATCCTGTCATCTTCACTCACGTTGGCATCAGCTTTTACTACTGCTGCATCGACACCCCAAAGTGTTGCTTGAAATAACAGAAGTGCAAAAAGGGTTAAAGGAGTACTAACGCGCATAATGTCCCAAAACCTCTTTGATCAGGTCTGCATCTATAGCATCTGTTATTTCTACGCCGCCTAAAGATTTAGGAATAATAAAAGTGATCGCACTGTCTGCACTTTTTTTATCTAGGTAGAAGGTCTCATAAAACTGTTCAACATCATCGATAGTATAAGTGGTAGGAAGGTCATAATGTTCCAACAAAGTCTTAACACGCGTCGCCTCTTCTGGACTCATCCAGCCTAAGGCTACGGCTGTATCGTTAGCCATAACCATACCTATAGCAACTGCCTCACCATGTAAAAAACCGGTATAGTTGGTCTCCTTTTCAATCACATGACCAAAAGTATGTCCATAATTAAGCGCTGCGCGCAGACCACGTTCTTTTTCGTCTTGTGCTACGACCCATGCCTTAGTCTGTACTGACTTGGCTACTGCCTCAGCAAGTTGCTGTGCATCAGTAAGATCAGCACTTTCCAACCAACTAAAGAACTCCGCATCAAAACAGACCGCCATCTTTACAACTTCAGCGACACCGGCAGCGAACTCACGCTTAGGCAAGGTCTGTAAAAAGTGTGCGTCTGCATAGACTGCCTTGGGTTGGTGAAAGGCTCCTACAAGGTTTTTGCCGTACTTGTTGTTAAAGCCCGTTTTCCCACCAACACTCGCATCAACCTGAGAGAGCAGTGTCGTAGGGATCTGAACAAAGTCGATACCGCGCTGATAGATACTGGCTGCAAAACCGGTCATATCACCGATAACACCGCCACCAAAGGCGATGAGTAGAGAATTACGGTTAAACCGTGCTTCGAACATACCCTCCAAAACAGTCTCTATACTCTCCCAGTTTTTATACTCTTCACCGTCAGGCACGGTAATAACATGGACCTCTTTGGCATTTAGCTTAGAGAGAAGATACTCCAAATGCAGTGCGGAGACTGTTGGGTTGGTGACAACGGCTACTTTAGTGTCAAAATGTAGTTGAGGCAGTGTGTCGATAGTGACTTTATAAGAGAGGTCGATCTCTTTTTTGAGGTTGATGTCGATGGTCATATGGCAGGTCCAATATATTTGCAAATTATAATAATAATATTACTTTAACTCAACTTAGAAAATAGTGAATTAACGCCCTGCCCATCGGGCGAATAGACAAATGGGAAGTTATGGTTAGATTTTGATCGGAATGAAGAGTTGATGGTACTGGTTGAGGCGGTAGTA
>WGDB01000060.1 GCA_015493495.1 Helicobacteraceae bacterium
CGGCTCCAAGTGTTTGGATTGTTATCCGGATCAGTAATCTTAAACCGATCATTCACTTTACTCCCTTTACCCCGTTCCATCTTCCATAGCATATAACCAAACTCATCGTGGTGCGCGGCTATGCGTAACAGCTTGTCGGGGCGTGCTTTACCTGGGTCATATGATGAGTACCATCCTTTACCGCCAGCCCATGCTGTCCAGTCAGCTCGGTTCCACTTCATCGCCTTAAATGTGCTTAAATCCCACCAGTAAATACGTTTACTGTACTTCTTCCAACACGGTCTCCAACCACATCGTCCCGGTCCGTGCCACGTAACAACTTTACTACGCTTTACCCATTTAAGGTATCTTCCATATGGATTTCCAGAGTCTGCATAAATCTCTATCCAGTACTTAGCACCACTTCTAACATCTATGTTGCCAACAGGGTCAACAGTCACTAAAAGATCAACCATTCGGCTAGGATGTGTATTGGTAGAAGCTTCAATGGCGCTGTCGCCTCCCCAACTATGTGCAACCACAATAAGCTTGTCTCTGTCTTTGTTAAAAGGGTCTCCTGGATATGCATTAGTGACGATATTGTCCAACTCGTACCATCTAAAAAACTCATATCTACTAGATTGTTTTCCAAATACATTATTAGCATAGTTTTCAACATTATTATGTAGCCAGCCTCCACCAGCTCCTTCAACAAAAACAACTTTAGTGTTTGAATTTGCTGCACTGATACTTCCCGTTGCTGGTGTCCAACCTTCTTTTTTAGAGTTTGATAACCATGCAATATATTTTAAATACCATGAGTACCATCCACCCGAATACCATTGTGCTTTAATTCTTTGTTCCGACGTTGAACCATCAGGATTAGTACTATATCTTGTTTTAGTGTCTTGGACAACATCTGTAACTTCTTGCAAAAAGCCATTATCATCATACTTATAAACCTTTTCACTTCTCTTAGCTGCAGATGCTACACTCTGTAAGGTGACGGCATTGGACTTTAGCTTCATCTCTTTATCAAACTTTAAAGAGGTCTTTTTAACAAGTTGACCTTTCTGGTTATAATCAAAAAAAGTAACAGACTCGTTGGTTAGCACTTTAGTGGGTTTAGGGTAGCGGCTTTTGTACTCTAACTCTGTAAACTTATTACCAGAGTCAACAGAAGAGTACTGTATCTTGTTGACTAGTCCACGTTTGTTGTAAGACATAGAGAGTGAAAGACTTTTTGTTGAACCCAAGCTTTGAGCTACGATGCTTCCATTTTCATCTACTTGAGGCGTTTCAACTGAAAGCACTTCTATGTTGACAGCCTGTGCATCAGCGTTATAGGTAGCATCTGTATTTGATGTACCATCATCTATGCGCTCGACCTGTTGCTTGGAGCCTGAAAATGTAATATTTTCTACAACACTTTTTCCTGATGAAAAGCTGCGTATCACTGCATTTGGTTCATACTCTATAGTGGTAGTTTCACCATCTGACTCTGCTATATTAATCACCTTTTGAGTGAGATCGTAGCTATAGGTTGTTGTACCACCCTCATCAATAGTCTCAGTCGAGTTTGTCTCTATGTTCTTCTCTTCTACCTTAGGCCTTGTGATGGTCCGCAGTAGTGTGTTTTCATCATAAGTAAAGCTTGCAAAACGCTGGAGTGTTGTTTCTGTCACATCATCTACCGAGAGGTTGTTCTCTTCACTGGTGTTAATGTCCACTAAAGTTCCATTAATGTCTACTTCATATACAGGTACATTTTTAGTCTCTATATCTATAGCAGCAAGATGGTGTTCGCTATCGTAAGAGAAAACAAGGCTTTTGTCTCCATAGACGACAGAGCTTAAGGTCTCATCACTGTTGTAGTTATAGGCCATCTTTAAATTAAGTGGGCCATCTACTTTGATGATCTTTTTGTTTGCATCATAGCTTAGAAGTGTCTCAACACCCTCTACCATGATTTTTACCAAGTTACCACTGTTGTCGTAGCTGTAAACTCTTGAGTTGGCATCTATGTACTCATAACCACCATCTTCTAGTGCAATGAGTTCAACCTCTACCCCTTTGTCATCAGAGATATATCTTCCATCTTGATCTTTTGCAAAGACTAAGACATCTCCGTTGTTCTTAGAGAGGTAGTGAAAATCTCCTACAATGTTGTTCGTTGTGTTCCAAACGTTAAAATGACCAATATCCTGACCATCTCTTCTAATGATACATAAACTTTTTGAGTCATCAAACACACTGCTAGTGTTTAAAAGAATACCTCTGTAAAGGCTGTTTTTGATCTCATCAAATCCTGATTCACAAGCACTCCTTGCACTATCATAGAGAGAAGATTTGATGTTTAGGTTCTCATAATCGACGTTAAAGTCTATGTAGGAGTTATAAGATGAGCGCCACTGTCCTAAGATGTTGTTAAACCTGTCTTTTGACTCTTTGGTATTGTAATAGAGACTTAGACGCATGGTATCTATTTCAGTATCAAATATATCACTCACAACCGCATAATTGTAGCCATTGTCATCAACAGAGCCACTCTCATCACTCTGTGAAAGACCTAAAGAAGCAAATTGATGATCAGGAGAGATAAAATACGCTCCACCAAGGTTTGTACTATCTTCACCTGCCTCTGTAGATGCAGATCGTATCTTCGTATTAAAAAGTTCATTAACTGAACCTTCTTTAATCACAGGTGAACTGTTCACATCAGAGAGGCTGTTACTTTGCCCGTCGCTATCACTACATGCAGTAAGAATCAACGCCATCGTAACTGGAGTCATCAACCTATATAAACTACTTTTAAGCATTTAAACTACTTTTATTAAAATTTAACATAATTATATGAAATTAATCTTAAATTGCAATGAAATTGGTTAAAAAAAGTTGTATACTCAACAATGCTGCTAAAAAGATGGGGTGAGTACCACTACAGCTTTAAACATCTTCCTACTCATCATAAGGCACGCCCAACCCATCTAACATATCTTTTACTTCTTGGGCGGGGATGCGTACGACGTTAGAGGTGTATTCGTAACCTTTTAGATTGCCAAACATATCTGAAATCAGGTCAGATGTTTCCACTTTAAGGCATAAATCTGTAGCTTTATCAAGCATATACAAGCTAGCTATATTGTTCGCTGTAATATAACCTTCGAAAACATATGTTCCGTTACCCTTATCATAAGACGGTATCCAATCAAAATCTGTAGTCCAGTAAAGTTCATTATTGCAAGTGAAAAGTTTTGCAGGGACTCCAACATTGCTAATAGGGAGTATGTCTTTGTCTAGTAACATCGTAATATGCATTAAAAAGTTATAGATGTTATTATCAACTAGCACACCTTCTTTGATACCATTGACGTATTTATGTTGGTGATTTAAAGAATTTTCAAGACGTTGAATGACATCTACAGATGTTGTATTAATATCAGCTAGATATGCACTACTAATTGGTTCAAGACGTATGTTAAAGTGTATATGTTCTACTTTATCACCACAACCAAAAAAGAGCAGTGATAAAACAAGAAAAAACAAATTTTTATTTCTAAACTGCATCATTACCAACTGTATCGAAGTACACCAAAGGTTTGCTCATATTTACCATTACTTCTCTCTATAGATTCGAAATCTTTAACAACGTCAATATACTCATTATGATCACCATTCAAAATACTAAACCTATTATTGGGTTTGTTGCCTGCTCCATACTCCATCTTCCATAACATATATGCAAACTCATTATGATGTGCTGCTATCTTAATAAGTTTGTCAGGATGTACTCTATTCATAGGGTATCCCCAATTCATCTAACATATCCTTGATCTCTTGTGCTGGGATAACAACTGTGTTTGAAGAGTAGAGGTACTTTTTCTCCATAGTATCTTCGCTTACTCTCAATTTTAAACAGAGATCTGTTATATGGTCAAAGTAACCTCTCGCTTTTAATGCATTTGAATTTCCAAATGAAA
>WGDB01000061.1 GCA_015493495.1 Helicobacteraceae bacterium
TTTCATTTGGAAATTCAAATGCATTAAAAGCGAGAGGTTACTTTGACCATATAACAGATCTCTGTTTAAAATTGAGAGTAAGCGAAGATACTATGGAGAAAAAGTACCTCTACTCTTCAAACACAGTTGTTATCCCAGCACAAGAGATCAAAGATATGTTAGATGGACTGGGGATACCGTATGAGTAGACTTAGTAAAGCATGCCCCGACAAGCTGTTACGCATAGCCGCACACCACGATGAGTTTGGTTATATGTTATGGAAGATGGAACGTGGTAAAGGGAGTAGCATGAATAATAAATTTAAAATTACGGATCCAGATAATAGACCTGAAACAGGCAATTTAGATGGTCTAAATTCTATAATTCAAAATAGCAACAGTCAGTATACTCAATCATATTCTACGAATTTGCTTTGGTAGTTCAGGAGACATTAATGCACTATATATCAATTCTAATGGTTCTATTAATATTTGGCTGCTCTAAAGAGACAGATTCTGATGTTGTTACAATGAAAGCTAGCCCTGTTTATTATGCTTATCCGAATGATCTAAATTGGTCTTCTGATAAAATAACAATGCTAGAAGATAGCCTTTCTCTCCCTGTCTTTGCAGATGATGGGACTGTTGTAGATAATAATGTATTTAACTTTTTAATGATAATTCCATTAACTACCAAAGATGATATTGCCAAAATATTCAAGCTTTATAAAATCGACAGTGTTCCCGTTACTATGAGAAAATGTAGTAGTGGTAGAGCATACGCTATAGCAAATACAGACTTACAAATGATAGATAATAATGGCACTTATCATTATATGTCTTTTGGACGAGCAAATGCGTTAAAAGCAAAGGGTTATTTTGACAAAATAGACGATCTATGTTTAAGGTTGGGAGTTAGTGAAGATACTCAAACACAGAAGTATGACTATACATCAAACACTGTAATTATCCCAGCACAAGAGATCAAAGATATGTTAGATGAATTGGGGATACCGTATGAATAAAGTACATCCTGCCAAACTTATTAAGATAGCAGCACATCATAATGAGTTTGCATATATGTTATGGAAGATGGAGTATGGAGCAGGTAACAAACCAAATAATAGGTTTAGTATTTTGAATGGTAATAAAGATGATGATATTGATATCCTTAGTGACTTCAACATGGACTTTGAAGCGACACAAAGAACAAATGGACAGTACGAACAGACTTTTGGAATATCTAGGTACAGGTGGTGAAAATGCGATTAAATAATATAGTTTTTATTGTTTCCATACTCTTTTTTATAGGGTGTGGTGATGACGTTAAACGGGTGCACGTACACTTCGACCTTGAGCCTATTCGCAGTGTATATATAGATAATGTAAACATAACAGACGTGGCTGTCAATAAAAGAATTCTAGGCCTTGCAGGTAGAGAACTTGAATATGTACGTGGTCCTAAAACAGGAGAATTTGTGGATAATAACATCTACAACTTTTTAGTACAATACAAGATGATATTGGATGAAGATATATTTTTAAGTTTAGGGCAGGAACATTTTTTTACAGAGGTCTATATTTGTGATGATTTTAATCGAAGATCAAGTATAGGGTGGGAAAGGTCTAAAGAGCAAATAGAGGGTAAATATGTTTTTGAAGGCTATTCTGCTGCCAATAGTTTTGCACAGATGAATATGCTGGATGATATAAAAGATCTATGTACAAAGCTATATCAATCCGAGAAGACTTCAGATATATTGGGTAATCTAAGCGGTTACGAAAACACCTCCAATGAAGTACGAATCCCAGCACAAGAAGTTAAAGATATGTTAGATGGGTTGGGCGTGGCTTATGATGAGTAGGAAGATGTTTAAAGCTGTAGTGGTTTTAACACTTCTTTTTACAAACAGCTTTGCAGAAGGCTTTTATAAAAAAGGTGTCTTTGTTGCACTGGAAAAAGTTGATGAGCAGAACAAGGTCATACATTATAAAGATACAAAGGGCACATCTTATAATGTCAGTAATGGTCTGATCTTAAAAACACTAAGTGATTACACACCCAAATATTTTGAAACCCAGTATGGCCTTAAAAAACTTAAAAGTTATGGAGATGTCATCTACTTTGAAGTCGATGATGTCAGTAATGTTTTGCCACTGTGTCAGCGCATCTATGAAAATGAAGCGGTAAAATATGTGCAACCCTCTTTTGTTAAAAAAGTACACTTCAACACAATAAAATTCGAGACCTTCAAAAAAACGTCACATCCCCTTCAACGACGCATCATCTCACAAGCCAATGAAAACACAAAAGAGATGCTCGACAGTGAAAACACGGTTAATTATTACAAATATTATGATGATGTTTTTCGTTATGAAGATGAAAGCTTTTGGCATCTGTACAACAAAGGTGGCTTTATAACTCAGGCCTACTACCAAGGTGAATATTATGATGTCTTGAGTAAAAAAGATGTTGACACTAACGCTTTGGAAGTGATAGACAGCGGTATTACAGGTAAAGGCATCAAAGTAGTCGTAGTAGATAGCGCATTTGAACTTACACATCCTGATCTAAGCTTTTCAGACAGTTATAACTTTTATCTGCATAATCATGACATTACACCTAACACAACTGCTGACTTCCATGGTACTGCAGTTGCTGGAGTGATCGGTGCCCATCGTGGTAACAACTATGCGACAATGGGGGTAGCTCCTGATGCCTACCTCATAGGCTTTAATGGTCTTTTTGAGATTGAAGATGATGTAATCTTCAGCCAAAGCTATATCGATATATTTTATAAAGCATTAGAGCTAAATGCAGATATTGTTAACTGCTCGTGGACGACAGTGGGGAGCGTTGATGAAGCTAGTGAAGATGCTATCAACACCTTTGTACAAGAGACGAGAGATGGCAAGGGAGGCTTTGTTGTCTTCAGCTCTGGTAATGAAGGGAGTACTTCACTGTTAAGTGAGGCAGCGTTAGAAAGTGTCATAAGTGTTGGAGCGATCGAAGCTGATGGCTCTCGGAGTCTTTACAGTAACTATGGTAACAAATTAGACTTGGTTGCCCCTTCTAACTTCGTAAGCATTGATCTTAATGGCGAAAATGGTTTCTCAGAGAACGAAATGGGCTTTGTGGCAGGCACAAGTTTTGCTGCTCCTGTTGTCAGTAGTGTGATCGCTTTAATACTAGAGAGTAACCCTGATCTTACAAGAGAACAACTTTTAGAAGTCCTTTACAGCACAACTAAAAAGGTGGGTGACACCTTGTATGCGTACAACATAGAAGAGAGCCTCTTAAATACACGTTACTCCAAAAGTAAAACACACGGCTATGGTTTGGTAGATGCCAAAAGTGCCGTTGAAAAAGCAAAGTTGTATCAGAGTGTTGAACATAACAACTCCAATGAGAAAAGTCCTCTTTTAGACAACTTAAAAGAGGGCTGGAACCTTGTGAGTACAGACAGAGACATTATAGACATGAGCCTTTTTGATGATGTCGAGATTATCTGGAGTTATGTTGATGGTGAATGGAGAGGGTTCTCTTCCAAATTGACATATGCCAAAGTCTTAAGACAGGAGGAGAAGTTGTTAACTTCATTAAAAAGTGGAAGTGCAATATGGGTGTATAAAGGTGATCTATAAGATTGTTATTATGTTGGTCTTGTTGATAAGTGGTTGCTCACAAAGTGATGGTTACTCTACATCAAGCGAGGCAGATAGATTTGAAGGCAGTACCTTAAAGGTATTGGAAAATAGAGAGAAGAGAGTACCTGAAAAGCTCTGCTACATCCCTTCACAACCAAAATAAGGAAAAAAAATAATAAGTGCAAGTATCTCCAAAAAGTACTTTGCAGGTTGTAGGGACTTTGCTACAATATCTCTACTCATATTTTAAGGAACTTTATATGCCTCAAGCCTACTTTTTAACCATAGACGCAGGGACAGGAAGCGGTAGAGCCGTCATATTTGACACCGATGGTAAGCAGATCAGTATCGCACAGCAGGAGTGGACACACTTGAGTGAAGAGGGTGTGGCTAACTCTATGGGCTTTGACTATAAGACGAACTGGAAGATCTTGCAAGAGTGTATCAAAGCGGCTATTTCTAAAGCTGGCATCAAAGCCTCTGCCATTAAGGCGGTAACGGCTACGAGTATGCGAGAAGGCATTGTTCTCTACGATAAAGATGGCAATGAACTTTTTGGTGTGGCCAACGTGGATGCAAGAGCAGACAAGGAAGTGGCCGAACTTAAGAGCGTGTTCCCTGAAAGTGAAGCAGAGTTTTATGCTCAAAGTGGACAGACCTATGCACTGGGTGCACTCCCTCGACTGTTGTGGTTAAAACGTAACAGACCACATCTTTATGAGAAGACAGCTGCTATGAACATGATCAGTGACTGGGCGCTGACCAAACTCTCTGGAGTCATAGCAAGTGAACCTTCCAATGCTGGAACCTCAGGTGTCTTCTCTTTAGAAAAACGTCAATGGCAACCTGAAATGGCAAAAAAAGTGGGTCTTAAAGATGACATTTTCCCTCCAGTGTACGAGAGTGGGACGATTATCGGAGAAGTCACTACAAAAGCTTCAGCAGAGACAGGATTGGCAGCAGGCACACCGGTCGTTATGGGTGGTGGGGATGTTCAGTTGGGTTCTGCGGGTCTGGGTGTAGTCGAAGCAGGTGAGGTGGCTGTTCTTGGCGGAACTTTTTGGCAGCAACTTGTCAACATGCCCACGCCAAAGACCGACCCTAATATGGACATCCGTGTCAACCCTCATGTCATCCCTGGTGTCTCTCAAGCTGAAGGCATCACCTTCTTTTCGGGTTTGGTAATGCGCTGGTTTAGAGATGCCCTTTGTCAAGGGGAAGTGGCTCAGGCGCAAAAAAGAGGAGTAGACCCCTATACTTTTTTAGAGCAGTTGGCAAGTGAAGTTCCTGTAGGTTCAAATGGCATAATACCTATTTTTTCAGATGCCATGCATTATGGTAAATGGTACCATGCAGCACCTTCGTTTTTAAACCTCTCCATCGATCCAAACCTCTCATCAAAAGGGGCCATGTTCCGGGCATTGGAAGAAAATGCTGCTATTGTCTCGATGTTAAACCTTGAAGCTATATTTGAATTTACGGGAGTACAGAGTGACACTGTTACTTTTGCAGGTGGAGCAAGCAAGGGCAAGTTATGGTCGCAGATCTTGGCAGATGTCACAGGTAAAGAGGTGAAGATTCCCAATGTGAATGAAGCAACATCACTAGGAGGTGCTTTTGCCTGTGGTGTAGCGACAGGTGAGTACAGCTCTATAGCTGAAGTCGCCAAGCATTTGGTCACGTGGGAGAAAGCTTATGAACCAAACCAGGAGAACCATGTCAAGTATCAAGAAGTAGCTGAAAAGTGGAAGATCGCTTATGCTGCCCAACTGAAGCTGGTTGATGATGGTATCACCACTTCGATGTGGAAAGCACCTGGTTTATAGCCTTTTGCTATAATTCAAAAAACATATTATAAGTGAGTAGAAGATGACGATTACAAAACGTGTGACATTTATAGCCAAGCCTGACGGTATTGAGAAGATGAAAGAACTTTTAAGTGCGATGGTCGTTCCATCAAAAGCGGAAGACGGCTGTCTTTTTTATGAGATCGTTCAGTACAAAGACAAACCAGAGAAGTTCATGGCGATAGAGACATGGAGAGATGAAGCAGCACTGGACGGTCACAAAGCATCAGCCCACTACGCCATCTACAAATCCAGTTTTGAGCCATACTGTTTAAAGAAATACACAGACGAGTTGGAAGTTTTAGGGTAGTCGATTTTTTACACTATTTCTTAGTACACTCATTGATAACCTTGTCTATCGAGTAATAGAAGTCTCAAGAGAGTAACTACTTTAGAGATCAAGTTCAAGCTTGCCAGCAACAACGTTTTTCTCTTTTTCCTCAAGGTTTGCTCTTTGGCAAGGCAAAGAGAAAAAGTTGAATCTATCACTATAGATGTGAAGAGGAGACAGTTTATGTCAAGAACCATGCAGTTCAAACAACCTAAGGTTCAGCTTCTACTTCCTTAGTTTCGCCTGCTCCAGCTCCCAATACTCCATAGCAAATATATCAGACAGCTCTAGACTCTTCCATCCGCCAAGCTGTTCGGCAACCAACATCGCCTTAATGTTATGAGTAACAACATCTGCAATGATCTTCGCCTCTTTAGCATCTTTACCAAACACAACCGCTCCAAAATCTCTAATGATCGCATAACGTGGCGCGAGGTCCAAGCAGATATGCTCTGGTGAAGCAAATGAGTCAAAATAGTGTCTGTATTGGTCTATAAAAGATTGTAGAGAGATGTTGATATCACCACTGATGATCGCGGGAAAAGGTTTGATGCGAATCACATGTTCAGGGGTAAGCTCTCCTGACATGACAATGTTTTCAAGTGTAGGAAGTACAGAGAGGGTACAGGCTTCCGGTGTCTCTAGAACAACAGTAGTAATAGGGCATCCTCTCAGTTTGGAGACTTCATCACTTAAGGCATCGATGTAGTCTTGTGTGACTTCATGTTTGGTATCACAGCGGGTAGGAAGCAGTGTGTTTTCTAAAATATACTCTTCGGCGACGGTGACCAACTCTAAATGTTTTTCATAAGACTTTTTAGCATCATCATCAAAGGTAAAGAGGCCATGGTTGAGTAAAATGATCCCTTCGAGTGTTGACCAGTTGATCTCTTTAGTTTTAGCATAGATCTCTTTGGAAAGTATAAATCCGGGCATAACGTAGTCAATAATAAGTACATTGTCTCCGTAGAGCTTTGCGAGTGTCTCTTTAGCATTAGGTGTGTTTGAGATCGTGACAATAGCATCGGTATGGGTATGGTCAACAAAAGAAAAAGGGATAATGGCATGCAAGATCGCTTCGATAGATGGGTTGGGCGCGTCTGGATCTCTGAGTGCCTGACGCTGCTCAGAAACCATTTGTGTATCACTAAGCTCATCGCGTGTTGCCATCTCCTGCAAGACCTTTAGATCAACGGGTGAAAAACCAGCTTCTTCGATGTCGACAAGGTTCCAGCCACTGCCTTTCACATAGAGCGTGTCACTGTCTTTATATGAGGTGTTACCTCCGCCATGAAGAACAAGGTCTTCTGATTGACCAAGAAGTTGTGAGGTGTAAACACGCATTTGCAGTGGGGTAGTTAATGTTTTTGCTTTAGCATCATCAAATAGACTTTTCATAAGGCTCACTTAGAGAATTTTTCTAGCTGTATTGTAGCAACAAAACTATAATCATTTATGTTAAAATCCTTTTACTATAAATATTCAAGGAATTTTCAATGCCATTATTAGACAGCTTTACCGTAGATCATACCATTATGCCAGCACCAGCCGTTCGTCGTGCTAAAGGGATGAAAACACCATGTGGTGACAAACTTACTGTTTTTGACCTTCGTTTTTACAAACCAAACAAGGCGAAGATGAGTACAGAAGGTGCCCATACGCTGGAGCACCTTTTTGCCGGTTTTATGCGCGATCATCTAAATTCTGACAATGTTGAGATCATTGACCTCTCTCCTATGGGATGTCAAACTGGTTTTTACATGAGTTTGATCGGTGAGCCTGAAGAAGAAAAGGTGGCTGAAGCATGGAAGGCATCGATGAAAGATGTACTTGAGGTAAAAAGCCAAAATGACATTCCTGAACTGAACATCTATCAGTGTGGAACCTACAAGATGCACTCTCTTCAAGATGCCAAGAAGATCGCTCAGGATGTCTTGAACGAAGGTATTGGGATCATGGACAACGATGCTTTGGCTCTGGACCTCTCTAAAGTAGGGCAGGCGTAGTTATGTTGATCTTGCTACCTATGGACAGTGACGATACCCAAGAGGGAAGACTCGTCCCCGTACTTGAAGCTAAAAAATGGGCCCTTCTTAATGTAGAAGAGGGTCAGATCGTAGAGATCAACTACTATGATACAAAAGAAGAGATCACAGAATGGATAGAAGTCGTTGTTGTAACGGGTGATTATGAGCCTGTTCAAGACTTTATGGAGAAGCAGATCATGGTACTGGTCGCGCATACCCAACGCTCTATAGATGATGTTTTCGAAGCCTTTTTATTTAAAGAACTTCACGACATGCCATTTTAGGGAGTCAGGAGCACTTTATGCAGTCCTACAAACAGTTCCTGGAGCTGATTCAGCCACAGCCAGGCTTTAAGGTGTTAGAGATCACCTCTCATGCTGACGCATTGACTGCGGCAGTGATAGGACATCTTCAACCTTTTAGAAACCATCGTATGGGGATCGCCTGTTACCCGGGTGAGCACCAACACTTTGAAGCAAGTGAGACACTTAAAGTTGAAGAGGTGTCTAACTATAGCCTCCCTTTTCGTGCCCTGCCTAGAGACAACGATATTGTGATCATCCGTGATGTGCTGCATAAACATACTCACTCTGAACGCATCTTAAAGTCTATCTACACTACTTTAGCTAACACTGGCGATGTCATCATCGTGACCAAATCAGAAGAAGCCGATACAGAAGCACAAAAAGATCTTTTGGAACGATTGGAGTTTCGCTCAGCCAACAGTATTGAGATCTTAGACGGGTACACTCTTGTCATGGCAAAAAAAATGCACATGTGGGGCAATGGTTTATAAAAGCGACAGATCTTTATTTTTAACAATAGTGTAAAGTCAGACCCCTAGGCGAGAGAAGAGATAGACAAAAAAAGTTGTACAATACTTTCAAAGGATTATGATGGGGTTTGAAAGTTTAGAACACAAGATGGTACAGAGTGAAGACGGAAGCTTTACAGCCTACAGTACGGCTTTTGATGAGCACTATCACTCCACTAGAGACGGTGCACTGCATGAGTCTTTGAGTAAACATGTTATACCCGCTTTAAGACACCACCAAAACAGAGAAGAGATCACCATCTTGGACATCTGTTTTGGTCTGGGTTTTAACACATTGGCCACACTCTATTATCTTCGTGAGCACAAAATAGAGAAAAAGATCCGTATCTACTCTCCAGAATTTGATGCAAGTTTGATTACTTCGTTGACAGATTTTAAGTACCCGGATATATTTGCACCTTTCTTGCCCATCATCGAGGCTTTAAGTAAAGAGCACATCTATGAAGATGAGGGACTCTATATAGAACTCTATATTGGTGATGCACGGGATTATTTGAGATCCTGTGATGTCAAGTTTGATATCGTCTATCAAGATGCCTTCAGTCCGAGCAGTAATCCAATACTTTGGACAAAAGAGTATTTTTCAGATATCGCAAGGTGTATCAAAAAAGATGGGATAGTGACGACCTACTCGATGGCTTTAAAAACACGTTTGGCACTCTATGAAAACAGTTTTAAGATCTATCTCAACAGTGGTGAAGGGCATAGAGATGCAACGGTGGCTTCACTGTCAGCCTTGGAGGGGTACCAAGAGGTTGATATGTCTCATAAGATCAGCTGTAATCCAGATGTACGCGCTTTACGTGACCATAATGTCTAGCAAGTTAGCGTGAGGGTCTCTGTGTTACCCCTGTGCCTTATACAAGGTCAGGGTGCCAGTTTTTAGCGGTGCCCTTAATAAAGTGCGCTGATACGTTCGACTGTTTTCCAGTCCAAGGCACTCTTTTTATGGGTAAGGATATGTTCTATATAGCGTGCAAACATATCGGTCTCTATGTTGACCTTACTGCCCACCCGGTAGCTTCCAAAAAGGGTCTCTTTCATGGTAATGGGAATGATGGTCAGACGAAATGAACTTTCAAAGATCTCATTGACCGTCAGACTGACACCATCAATAGTGATAGAGCCTTTAGGTACGATATATGTCATGACTGAAGGTTCGACCTCTACAAAGACATCATAAGAGTTCCCACTGTTAGTTATCTGGGTAATGGTTCCTATGGTATCTACATGCCCTTGAACGATATGACCTTCAAAACGATCCCCCATCATCATCGCAGGTTCTATGTGGACTTTGCCTTTGAGTTGATCGAGTGCGATATGGCTCTGGGTCTCAGGAGAGAGTTCTACACTAAACCCGGTAGAAGAGCGTGCGGTAACACTAAGGCAGACACCGTTGATAGCGATGGAATCACCCATCTCTGGTTGGTAAGTGGCTTGGAGGGTGAGTGTGTTGTTAGCGAGGCTTTTAACGGTAGCCATCTCACGAATAAGACCTGTGAACATTTAAATCCCTTTATCTGAAATCAGAAGACGATCTTTCCATCTTCTTGCAATCCGCTTATAATGTTTTTTGCTTTTTCATGACCAGCATAAGCCGCTTTTCGGCAGAGATCCAAGGCTTTGTCATGGTCTTCTTCTACGCCCATTCCCTGATCGTACATCAAGCCCAGGTTGTAAAAGCCTTCGGCCAACTCTTTGTCAGCAGCACGTTCAAAACAGATAAATGCGCGGTGGTAGTCCTTATGAACCCCATGGCCCTCTTTATAAAGTGCACCAAGGTTGTTAAAAGCCTGAGCATGACCGCGTTTCGCAGCCTCTTCATACCAAAAAGCAGACTCAGAGTAGTTTTGTAAACAACCAAGTCCACGTTCTAACATTAAAGCGACCTCATACATAGCAGGAGGCACCTCTCTTTCAGCGGCCTCCAAGTAGAGTTCGTAGGCTTTAAATTGGTCATGTGTGACACCGCCGACACCATTACTGTAGAGTATAGCCAGGTTAAAAAGGGCATAGGGCTGTTTCTGCTCGGCAGCTTTAAAATAATATGCCAAGGCCTTTTCATCTGACTTCTCTACACCAAAACCATTTTGGTACATAAAAGCAAGAGAGGTCATAGCGGTGGCATCGCCACGCTCTGCAAGGGCTTCGTAAAGTGTAAAGGCTTTTTCATAGTCTTGAGCATTGTAAGCATTGTGTGCTTGTTGTATCATTGTTGTATCTCGATATTATTAAAGTATGCAATAGTAGTAGTTTTGGGGTTAAGAGGGACTAAAGTGTGAAAGTTAATAGACAAATACAAGTACGTATTTTTATCTTCGAACTTTACGATCACCCCGGTTGGCCTCTTTGCGCTTGGTGATAAGTGCTTTCAAACGCTCTTTTTCAGAGAGCAGGTCTTCTCTGATGAGGTGATCACTTCCCCCATCAACATCGGGGTCATAATACATCACTTCAGGAACATACTCTTTAAAAAGTTCTTGCGCAGACTGTTTTTTCTCCATAAGCGGCTCCTGTTGGTTTGTTTGTACAATTCTAAGATGTAAGGACTTATAAAAGTTATAATTCTTGTGGCAAGTCAAATTATTTTAGGCAAAGATAGCGTAAAGTGTCATTATGAATCTAATACTATTTATCCATATCTTATCTGCCACCGCCTGGATAGGTGGCTCACTCTTTCTTTTTGCATTAGGCATATTTCTACGTGACAAAAATGCTCAGGGTGATGTCTATGGACACATCGGTCCTATCTATGGTTATTTTGAGACCTTTTGGCTGCTGTCTCTCCTCGCTACAGGAACCACCATGTTTTTTCATTTTGGCATCGGTGACGTGATGTTATATGCACCTGACTCAACCTTGGCACAAGAGATGACACATAAACTGTATGCAGTGGGCTTGATCTCTTTTTTAACGATCATTCATATGTCGATAGCCTTTAAAGTCCATAAAAAAGACCGCTCTAAAGGACAACACATCATAATGAGAGGCAGTTCACTATTGATCTTTATTTTAAACATAGTGATCCTTTGGCATGCCATAGGGGTACGTTCTTCACTGTAAGCACAATAACTCGAATCTCTCAGATTAACAACTGGAGATATAATATATGATAAAGAACGGTTAAGTAACTGCTTTAGGTTTAAAGTACCTATCTCTCAACAATAGCGTCTCTCTTTTTTCTCGAAAACTATTTCTCTGACGCGACAGAGAAAAAAAGTTCGGGCAATCACAGTTCAAAAAGTGAGGTAGTCTATATTCAAACATAGTTTATATTATAGCTATTGAAAGGTTTTAGTAGGAAAGGTTATGGGAGTGATGCAAAAACACACAAGGCAAAAAACCTTGTGATTGTATATCTACTTTTTAATTTCTAAAAGTTCAAGTTCAAAGATAAGTACAGAGTTAGGTGCGATCGCTTGACCTGCACCACGCTCACCATACGCAAGATCAGCAGGAATGACAAGTTCCCATTTACTACCAACCTTCATTTTTTGAAGTGCCTCCGTCCAGCCTGGGATGACACCATTTACAGGGAAGGTTGCTGGCTCACCACGTTGTACTGAAGAGTCAAAGACCTTACCATTAATCAATTTACCAGTGTAGTTTGTTACTACTGTGTCTGATGCAGTTGGTATTGGACCTGTTCCTTCTTTAAGGACCTTGTACTGAAGACCACTTGGTAGTGTTACAACACCCGGTTTAGTTTTGTTAGCAGCTAAAAAGGCTTCGCCTTCAGCTTTGTTTTTTAGTGTCATCTCAGCCATCTGTTTTTGAGCTTTGGCTTGCATCTCTTGTTGAAATGTCATTTTTGCCTGTTGCATCTCTTCATTGGTCATCTTAGGCTTTTTTTGAGCCAGTGCGTCACTAAGACCAAGTATTAAAGCGTCAGTATCAAGACTGTCTTTTGTCTGTGCCAACTGTGAACCGATCTGAACACCTATAGAGTAGCCAACTTTTTCCTGCTGTGTTGTCAAAGTAGTCTTTGCTGTAGGTGTCGCTGCTGCAGGAGCTTTTGAGGCGCCCTTGTCTTCGTTACATCCTGTCATAGTGATACCAATAAGCGCGATTGCGAGTGTAGAGAGATAGATCTTTTTCATGTTATGTTCTTCTTTCATATAGAATTTTAATGTCGAAAATATAACGAAAAATAATTAATAGAGGGTAATACAAGTGAAAACACTCGTATTTGTGACTATTCAGTGATGTATGAACAGCAGTAGTCAGTAGGTGCTTTGATGATGAGATCAAAAGAGCTATGGGCAGGAACTTCAAAACTACAAGGTACTGTTAGTGTTTTAAACTCTTTTTCATCTGGAAGACGAACTTCAAGCTCACCGGCCAGGATCTCCATGATCTCTTTAAGTTCTGTACCAAAAGTGTATTCACCTGGGAGCATGATGCCTAGGGACTTTGTAGAGCCGTCTTCAAACTTTAGTGTGCGGCTGGTGACTTTGCCATCGTAGTAGATGTTTGCAGCCTTGACGGCAGTGACGTTTTTAAATTCGCTCATTTTATTCCTTTAATTTGTAATACTGGCAATAGTAATACTATTTACCTTTAAGAGGTTTGACCAACTGCTTGATCTCTTTAGGCAGGTGGGCAAATGCTACTTCATGGGTTCCTTTTGAACCAGGTTCCATACATTTAAGTTCAACCGCTTGTACCTCCGGCATATAACGCATGAGCTTCTCTTGCTTTTTATCCATAGTAAAGATAACATTGTCCTGACTGTAATCAACACTCTTTTTCTTTCTTGCCATTATTGCCCATCCTCTTTTTTGTAGATGCCAGTATCAGTAACATCAATTTTTCCGGTATCTTTCAAGGTGGTCAGTGCACGTTTATAGTTTTTCTTGCTAAGACCAAAGACACTGTTGATCAGGTCTGCATCACTTTTATAGTTATAAGGAAGCGAACCACTGTTCTCTTCAAGAAGTTGCATGATCTTGTCTGTTGCGATGTCTGTTTTGGCAGCAGTACCTATAGGTTGTAGAGATATGTCCATGTTCCCATCTTTACGTACCAACTTCACAAAACCTTTTTTGATGTCACCCGCAGCGATGTCCTCAAAGATCTCGTTGGTAAAAAGCATACCAGAGTAGGTGTCATCAACGATCACCTTATATCCCAGTGGTGTTCTTGCCATCACTAAAAGTTTAACAGGCCTGTTTTTGTAATAGCCGTCTTCAACTTCATGAGATAGGTACTGCTTGATCTTCTCGACACCAAGAAGTCTCTCACTCTGCTCATCTTTGACCACACGCAGTATACGTCTGTCTCCAACTCTAAAAGGGGTCTTCTGTCGGTTTTTGGGTACAAAAAGGTCTTTAGGCAGTCCCCAGTCCACAAAAGCTCCAAAGTCCGCAACATCAACGACTTCGAAAAAGCCAAATTCATCGACCATTGCCTTAGGTGTGTCTGTCGTAGCGACCAAACGGTCTTCGCTATCTGTATAGACAAATACTTGGATCTCTTGGCCTTCAGCCATACTCTCAGTGACATACTGACCCGGTAACAAGATGTCAGATTCATCTTCAGCCATCAAGTAGATGCCAGGTTCTGTAAAACGGTCTATTCTCAGGGTGTTAAGTTTCCCCAGTTCTATTTTTTCATTAATCATGGTGTAATTATAGCGGATTAGTTTGGGTACCATTAAGCATTCAAAACATAAGGTATTAGATGAGCATTGTAAAAA
>WGDB01000062.1 GCA_015493495.1 Helicobacteraceae bacterium
AACATCAGAAGGACTGAGGTTAATGGTGATCCGCTTAGGCGGAAAGACGAAGTCATTGGCAAGCAAGGCAGATTTTACCCGTTCTCGTGCCTCATTAATAGCGGTCGAGGCCATCCCTACGATAGTAAAAGAGGGAAGGCCCTTCGTAAGTGTGGACTCTACAGAGACAGGAATGGCTTCAATACCTTCAAGGGTGGCACATAGTAATTTTTTCATAATCAAAATATATCAGTAACTAACTAAATATAATATTATTAATTCTGATGTTAATGGCATATTGACATGATTTTTAAGAATAGTATAAAAGTTACTCTAAGATGTTTACAGAAGCAATAGGAGCATTTATGAAATTGGTAGGTTTGATTATTTTTGGTGTGGCAGTAGTGATTCTTTTACTGTCGATACGGCAGGGTGGCCGTAGGTGGGGCGAAAACCCCTAAGGTCTACTGATGGCCTTTAATCGGTTGTGGGCAAGATGCTGCGATCTTCATCTTAAAGCCTATAGTAACATCACTCCATGTCTTTCCTTGATGAAGTGCGTAGCAGGCCTTGTTGATACTTTGTAAGGCTTTGGTCGCTTTAAAGTCTATCAAGTCAATAACACCATTTGCTGTTAATTCACCATTACTAAAACTGTAATACATTGGAACATCTTTTGTAACACCATTCATTGTGACTGAAATCGTGACAATACCGGTTTTACGAGCGTCTTTGTCACGTTTGAGTGAGACGATCTTGGCTTTAATGTCTGGACCAACCATCTGTTTGAAAAAACTGTTGAGCAGTTTCACATCACGACCTGGATTTTTTGAGTCAACACTTGCCACCTCAATATTAACAGTCGATCCTGCAAGTAAGGTGTCAAGACTTTTGGAACTTTTAACACTACTAGCGAAGTTGACCTGCTTAAAGTGACCACCTACCCCTTTTTTAAGTGGGGTCTTAAATGCTTTCCAAGTGACATCTACTTCACTGGGTTGTGAGAAACTACAGTTTGCTTGTGCAAGTCCAAGGGCTAAGATAAGAGAGAGTGCGATTTTTTTCATGGGTATGATTCCTAAAGTATAATAAGTTAAGTATACCATGGTAGATATAAGAATAATCTATAAAAAATTAAGAGATAAAAATATATAATACTATAAAAATATGGGAAATATATAAAATGGTATATGCAAATCAGCATGAAGGCAAAGATGTCTATTTTGATACTTTCAGTGATGAAGGGCGCGCTTTAGCCCGTTTATGGCATGAACAAAGTGGTACTTTCTATAATGACAGGCCCCGTCTGTATAAAGAGGTTTGGTATGATGCAAAAGGTGATTGTATCGGAGATATAGAAGCCTATAACAAAAAAATGGATTATTGTTTTGGTTATATTTATGATCTTTTGACAGCACTGCATCAATGTAAAATTGAAACAGACCTTAGAAGAAAAATGAAAGAAAAAAGGAAGTAATGCTTCCTTAGTAACGGTTACCTTGAGGTGCATTGATAAGGTTGAAAAATTCTGCGCGAGTCTTTTCATCTTTTTTAAAGAGACCGCGCAGTGCACTTGAAGTAGTTGTAGAATTGATCTTCTCTACCCCACGCATCTCCATACACATATGTCGTGCTTGGATGACAACAGCGACACCCTTAGGGTCAAGCGCCTCCATGATAGCTTCGGCGATCTGCTCGGTCAACTGCTCCTGGATCTGCATACGACGAGAGAAGATATCAACAACCCTTGGGATCTTAGAGAGACCGACTACTTTACCATTAGGGATGTAAGCCACGTGTGCACGACCGATAATAGGAAGCAGGTGGTGCTCACAGGTTGAGTAAAGCTCTATATCTTTAATGAGTACCATCTCATCATTGGAACTGGTAAAGATAGCAGACTGTAAGATCTCTGTTGGGTTCTGTTTATACCCACCATACATAAATTCATAGGCTTTAAAGACGCGCTCGGGTGTTTTTAACAGACCTTCTCTATCAGGGTCTTCACCCACACTTTTCATCATGGTTTTTACGGCAGCTTCAAATGCTTCTTGATTCTCTTTTTTCACAGTATACTCTAAGTTTTAATTTTTAAAACAATAGCATGAAACGACTGAAAAAGGCTATCTTTTTCTTAGCTAATAGAGCTATTAGCACTTTTTAGATATTATTGCCAAAATTTTTATTAAGCCTAGAGTAACGTATATACTCGAAAATGGCGTGACTAAAGGGTCCAAATGAACGTTACAACTAACAAAATCGATGCGGCAAACGCAACTATCACTGCTACTATCTCTAATGATGAAGTAGCTGCAAACGTAGAGAAAATTGCTAAGCAACTGGCTAAAACAACTAACATCCCAGGTTTTAGAAAGGGTAAAGTACCTGTTTCTGCTGTTAAAAAGCAGTACGGTGACAAACTGGTTCAAGATGCAGAAGCTGAGTCTCTTCGTGATGTCCTTAGTGCAGGTCTTAAAGAACTTGGTGTTGCTAACGAAGATATGATCGGTGAGCCACAGGTTACTAAGTTTGACAAAGGTGAAGAGAACATTGAAGTAGAAGTGACTGTTGCTATGCGTCCGAACATTGATCTTGGTGACTACAAAAAAATGGTACCTGAGTACAAGGCACCTAAAGTAACGGCTGCAAAAGTAAAAGAGCGTATTGACGAACTTGCTATGCAACAAGCTGAACTTGTAACAGTTGATGAAGATCGTGCTCTTGTAGAAGGTGACACTGCGTTGATCGACTTTGAAGGTTCTATCGACGGTGAGCTTTTTGAAGGTGGTGCTGCAGAAGGTTTTGCATTGACTTTAGGTTCTAACCAGTTCATCCCAGGTTTTGAAGACCAAGTGATTGGTATGAAAAAAGGCGAAGAGAAAGTGATCAAAGTGACTTTCCCAGAGAACTATGGCGGAGAAGCACTTGCAGGTAAAGACGCTGAGTTCAAAGTAACCGTACATGAGATCCAAGAGAAGAAAAAGCCACGTCACGATGCTAAACTTGCGGCTAAACTTCTTCCAGGTGAAGAAGATGCAACTATGGACAAGGTCAAAGAGCAGATCCAAACACAACTGGAAAATGAAGAGAAGACAAAACTTTTTGCTGAAGAGCTTAAACCACAACTTCTTGAGACACTTGTTGAGAAGATCGAGGTTGCACTTCCTAAGTTTGTTGTAGAGCAAGAGATGGACATGGCACTTAACAAAAAAGCGCAGTCTATGAGCCAAGATGAGATCAAAGAGCTTCAAGAAAACGCTGACAAAGTAAAAGAACTTCGTGAAGAAGGTCGTGAAGAGGCTGAGCGTTCTGTAAAAGCTACGTTTATTATCGATGCATTGGCTAAGGCTGAAGGTATTGAGGTTGCAGAACAAGAAGTAATGCAGACGATCTACTTCGAAGCAATGCAGATGGGTCAAGATCCTGCTGCAGTTTACAAGCAGTACCAAGAGTCAGGTTACCTACCAGCAGTTCAAATGGCAATGGTAGAAGACAAGGTTCTTACTAAGCTTCTTAACGGCGACGATAAGTAATGAGCTATATCCCTTACGTAGTTGAGAAGACCGGTCGTGGAGAACGCTCTTACGATATCTACTCACGTCTTTTAAAAGACCGTATCATTATGCTTAGTGGCGAGGTCAACGACCAGGTCGCTTCTACGATCGTAGCGCAGATGTTGTTCCTTGAAGCAGAAGATCCTGAAAAGGATATCTACTTCTACATCAACTCTCCAGGTGGCGTTGTTACCTCTGGAATGGCGATGTTTGATACTATGAACTATATTCGTCCTGATGTTGCAACCATCTGTATAGGTCAAGCAGCTTCTATGGGGTCTTTTCTTCTTAGTGCCGGTACCAAAGGTAAGCGTTTTGCACTTCCACATGCACGTATTATGATCCATCAACCCCTTGGTGGTGCTCAGGGTCAAGCGAGTGATATCGCGATCCAGGCTGAAGAAATCTTGCGTATGAAAGCAGAGCTTAACGGTATTTTGGCAGCCAACACCGGTCAAAAGATTGAGACGATCGAAAAAGATACAGACCGTGATAACTTTATGAGTGCTGTTGAAGCGGTGAAGTATGGTCTTATCGATGAAGTTCTAACAAAAAAAGAGAAAAGCGAATAAGCTGCTCTTTTTAAAGGTTCTTTCATGATGCTCCCAATAGTTACTTATCCCGATAAACGTCTTAAGCTTGTCTCTAAAGAGGTCACTGCCTTTGATGCAGCGTTACACAGCTTTTTAGATGATATGTTTGAGACCATGATCAACACCAATGGTATTGGTCTTGCCGCCATTCAAGTTGATCGCCCTGTTAATGTCTTGATCATATGCCTGCCTAATGATGATGAAGAAGGTACACAAGAAAAGGCAAACTTGCTGGAGATCATTAATCCAAAGATCACCCATCAAGAAGGAACAACCGTCTACCAAGAGGGTTGCTTGAGTGTACCGAAGTTTTATGAAGACGTTGAACGTTTTGAGACGATCGCTCTGACCTATCAAGATCGTCATGGAAAAGCATGTACTTTAGAGGCTGATGGCCTATTGAGTATTGCAATTCAGCATGAGATCGACCACCTTCTAGGCAAATTGTTTATAGAAAAGCTCTCTTATGGACGTCGTAAGAAGTTCGAAAAAGAGTATAAACGTATGCAAAAAGAGCAAAAGAGCAAAAAATCTTAAACCTGAGTAGGATGAACTTTGTTATGTTCACCCCTCTTTTTCCCCTCCTTTAGACCATATCTTAGATAATTTGACTACAGTTAATAGTTTCTATATTTTTTTGATGTAGAATATAAAGATTAAGATCCTCTTCTAACCAATATGAAAATGATATAAGGGACTGTTTTGACACAAAAAAACCATTTTAATACCGAAGTTTTATATATTAATATTTTGATCGTCCTGCTTATTATTGTGATGGGTGTTGTTGGTTACGTCACATTGGAAAACGAGCGTGAAAGTATTAGAGTTGAAGTGAGCAATACAGTTAGCGAGTTCAACACTCGTATCAAGACAGCGGCAGGGTCGATTCTCTCTTTACATGCGGCGGTAGAAGAGATCAACAAAAACAGTGCATTGTCAGAAGCCCTTGTTCAACAGGTTCATGAGATCAATGCTCAGGGTGACTTTGTCTTGGATATTCCAGAATATAAAGGGATCAAACTCGCAAACCTAACTGGTTTTGGTGGTTTAGATAAATCCAAAAAGGTGAGACATGAGATGGCAACCTCATTAGCCCTTACCAAATACTTTGCTATTGTGAAACGTCTAAATGCAAGTGCAGTCCGTGTCTACTATGCTTCCAAAAACAAGTTCTCTACCAGTTACCCTTATGTGTGGCATGATCAGTTTATGTGGAGTGCTGACATGTTGGAGCATCCTCAGTGGCGTTATGCAACTCCTGAACTCAATGAGGGACGAGGACTGTTTTTTACTCCTTTACATAAATGTTTACGCAAAGAGAAAATGCTCTTGACAGTAGGTAAGCCTGTTTATGAAGGTGATACCTTTATGGGTACTGTTAATATGGATCTAGATACAGCGGCAGAGAGCGCATTTTTAGACACGAAAAACCTTCATGAGGGAAGTTATGCGATCGTTAATGAAAAAGGTGAGGTTGTAGCTGCAAGCAAGCTGAAAGGATATGCCAACAGTGTCATCAACCAAGCGAAAAGCCTCATCGCTCCTGAGATATTAGGGCTACAGAGTGTAGATAACGAATACAGTGAGGGAGATACCCTTGTTTATGTACGTCCGATAGAAAACACGCGGTGGAAACTTTATTATATAAAAAACAAGTTGGACCTTTATCTTTCTGCTTTGATCTATATTGGTATGATCTTTATTGTTATTGTCTTACTATTTAGAGTTAAGACCCTGATCAAGCGTTTGTCGGCATCAAGAGATGAACTGGAACGTCAAGCACTGACAGACCCGATGACCAAGCTTTATAACCGTAGATACTTGGCCGAGATCACAGATCATATGCTAGGCTTGATGCGACGAAGCAGTTCGAAACTCTCTGCCATTATGTTAGATATTGATAAGTTTAAAAATGTTAACGACACTTATGGTCATCAAGTGGGTGATGATGTCATTATCAAGCTGGCAGAGACGCTGAAAAGCTTGACCCGAAAAAGTGATGTGATCTGTCGACTTGGTGGAGAAGAGTTCCTTATTTTACTGCCTGAAACGGGGATAGAAGGTGCTGAAGACGTTGCTGAAAATATTCGTAAAGCAGTGGAAGCATTAGTCCTTCATATAGGGGACTCTGTAGATCTGCGGTTTACGGTTAGTTCCGGTATCTCTGAGGTACGCGAGGACGAAGAGAACTTTGATGCAGCGATGAGTCGTGCTGATGCTGCCCTTTATGAAGCAAAAGAGGGCGGTCGTAATCAGGTTTGTATTGCTATAGAAGATATTGAAATACAGGGTTGAACTGTAGTTTAAGTGTGATTCTATGGTCTCCCTTCTTTTAATAGATAGAGAAAATACATTTCAAGGAAGTGCTTAAAGTGCCCTTATCTTACTCCTATTCTTAAAGCCTCCCTTTTATAAAAAAACCTTAAGCAAGCTATAACAACGCATAGATTATTATCTCGTCATCGAAATTAGGATAAATATTGTCCTATTTAAATTAGTAATCATTATCAAGGGAATAATATGCAAGTATATATGGATAACAATGCCACTACAATGGTAGACCCAGAAGTTCTTGAAGCGATGATGCCATACTTCACAGAGCAGTATGGAAACCCAAACTCACTCCATAAGTTTGGTACCGCTTCACACCCTGCTATCTCAAAAGCGATTGACCAAGCATACACTGCTATCAATGCTGCAGATGCAGATGACATCATCTTTACATCATGTGCTACAGAGTCAAACAACTGGGTACTTCAATCAGTATGGATCGACAAGATATTAAATGGTGACAAAAACCATATCGTTACAACAGAAGTGGAACACCCATCGATTCTTTCTACCTGTAGATTTTTAGAAGAGCAGGGTGTTAAAGTCACCTATCTTCCAGTAAACGAGCAGGGGATTGTAGAAGCACATACCGTTAGAAGCTTTATCACTGAAAAGACAGCATTAGTCTCTGTTATGTGGGCAAACAATGAAACAGGTATGATTTTTCCTATTCAAGAGATCGGTGAGATCTGTAAAGAGAAGGGTGTACTTTTCCACTCAGATGGTGTTCAGGCAGTGGGCAAGATCCCTGTTGACATGCAGGCTGTACATGTAGACTTTATGTCTATGAGTGCACATAAGTTCCATGGACCAAAAGGTATCGGTGCACTTTACATTAAAAACTCTCAAGAACTCTCTCCACTACTTCATGGTGGTGAACACATGGGTGGTCGTCGTTCAGGAACATTGAACGTACCATTTATCGTTGGTATGGGTAAGGCAATGGAACTTGCGACAACGGACATGGAAGCTAAGATGACAAAGATCGCAGCACAACGTGATCGTCTTGAAGATGCTCTTTTAGAAGCAATTCCAGAGACGATGACCGTTGGTGACCGTTCAGATCGTACACCAAATACTATTCTTATCTCTATTCGTGGGGTTGAGGGTGAAGGCATGCTTTGGGACCTAAACAATGGTCAAATCGGTGCTTCTACTGGTTCAGCTTGTGCTTCTGAAGATCTTGAAGCGAACACAGTTATGCTAGCGATCGGTGCTGACAATGAGCTTGCACATACAGGTATCCGTCTAAGTCTCAGCCGTTTTACAACGGATGAAGAGGTAGACTATGTTATTAACCACTTTAAAGATGCTGTATCTCGTCTTCGTGCGATCTCAAGCTCTTATGCAAAAGTACAGCCAACACCAGGTGGCGAAGTCCAAGAGTGTGAGTTACATCATCACTAGGACTACCTATTGAACCCAGAAGGAACAAAAGCTCCTTCTCTTTAGCCGCTGGGGCTAAAGCTTGACTCTAGTAAGAGTCAGAATTAAATTGAAAATATAAAGGATTTAAGATGGCAAAAAATGACATTTTAGGCGACTCTTTATGGGACGCATACTCTAACAAAGTAACAACATTGATGAACAACCCACAGCACCAAGGTGAGATCACTGAAGAGGAAGCTGCAGCACATGGAAACAAGCTGATCGTTGCTGACTTCGGTGCAGAGTCTTGTGGTGATGCAGTACGTCTATACTGGGAGATCGATCCTAAGACAGACAAGATCGTTAACTCTAAGTTTAAGAGTTTTGGTTGTGGTACAGCGATCGCCTCTTCTGACGTTATGACAGAGCTTTGTATTGGTAAGACGGTACAAGAAGCAGTTAAGATCACCAACATTGATGTTGAGATGGCACTACGTGACACGCCAGATGTTCCTGCTGTTCCACCTCAGAAGATGCACTGTTCAGTAATGGCATATGACGTTATTAAAAAAGCAGCAGGCCTTTACATGGGTGTTGATGCAGAGTCTTTTGAAGAAGAGATCATCGTATGTGAATGTGCGCGTGTCAGCCTTGGAACACTTCAAGAAGTGATCCGTCTTAATGACCTTACTACAATTGAGCAGATTACAGACTATACAAAAGCCGGTGGTTTCTGTAAGTCTTGTATTAAGCCTGGTGGTCACGAAGCGCGTGAGTACTATTTAGTAGATATCCTTGCTGACACACGCAAGCAGATGGACGAAGAGAAGATGGCCGCAGCAGCTGACGCTGGTTCTGCAGGTAACTTTGAAGGCATGACACTTGTTCAACAGATCAAAGCGATTGATGCTGTGATCGATGAGAGTGTTCGCCAGTTCCTGGTAATGGACGGTGGCGACATGGAAGTTATTGACATCAAAAACTCTGATGAATATATTGATGTTTATATTCGCTATTTAGGTGCTTGTAACGGATGTGCTTCATCTTCTACAGGGACACTTTATGCGATTGAGTCAACGCTAAAAGAAAAGCTGTCATCAAAAATCCGCGTTCTCCCTATCTAAAAAAGTTACAGCTGCGGCGCGATTTGCACCGGGGTTCACCTCTCAACGCACACTAGTGCGCCTTCGGGTTCACGCCCGGCACAACTCACACCCCATCTGCAACTTTTTCCTGTTTTGCAATTTTTATGATGAGCTATCGCCATCATTTGCTATTCAATCTCTCTCTTTGCTCTTAATCTGTGAAATCTGCGTAACATCCCAGGATGGCCTCTTAACCTCCTCTGTTGACAAGCGCTCTTGCTCTTAATTCGTGTAGATTCGCGAAATTCGTGGACACTGCTCTTGCTCTTATTCCTGTGTCATCGTTCGTAACACGTAACGCAGATCCAATATATTAAAAAATGTTTTGTATTTAAGTATTTTGTTTATTTCTTTGTGGTTATAATAGTTTAAAAGCAGATGTGTGGCGAGGTTTGTCACTGTTTTGCTTATCTTAGCGACTGAAGGATTCCCTTGAGTGAAGCACAAAACTGTTACCTCCTTGACACTTCTGTTATTTTAGACGATCCTATCAACATCTTGCGGATTTCTGAGAACAATGAAAACATTGTTGCTATCACTGATATTGTTTTGGCAGAACTTAACAATAAAAAAGATGACATGCGCTCTGATGCCGGCTTTCGTGCGCGTGAATTTTTCAGGCTTTCTGACAACGACCAGAGTGGTACAATAGCTTATGAAGACCTACCTGAATGCCTAAAGTGCAGTGCCAAAAAAGAGATCTGTGATAATGACCTTTACTACCGTTTGGTACTCCCTTTTGAGCCTTCCATCTTAGGACATCATGATGATGACCATGAGATTCCTCTCTATATCGTCTACCGCAGTTCTTATCACATTACGCGTTCTTATAGTGAGGCAAAAGGGTTGAATGATGCCAAAATAGGTGAGATTGCTAAGGATTATGGTCTGAAGCTTCTGACTAATGATATCTCTTTTAAAATTGCAGCGGAAGTGCAGGGGATACCAACAGAGAGCATTAGAAACTCTCGTGTGGAAAATGCTGATGCTATTGAGTTTGCACACAGTTATTATTATGAAGATGAACCGGTGATCGACGATGAGAATGAACATCATAACTTTGAGCAGATCAGTTTTATTGAAAAGGCTGAAAGTAGTCAAAATGAGGTCTATGAGACGGGGGTGCAGCGCTATGCTGTAACACTTAATGGCAGTTTAGAGTGGTGTGATTTTGACAAGCGTTTTGGTGAGTATTATGATGATGATCTGGTACGACCGATTAACTTGGAGCAGAAGTTTTATTACTCCATTATGACCCATCCTCAAAATGCCGTCACTGTAGTGGCAGGTGCTACGGGGTCAGGGAAGACATTAGTAGCCCTACAAGCTGGCCTAGAGTTGATCAAAGAAGGGATCGTCGAAGGGATTGTCTATTCGCGTAACACGGTTACGGCTACAGATTCTCAGTCAGAGTTAGGTTTTAGAAAAGGGGATCAAGATCAGAAGTTGGGTTACTTTATGTATCCGCTCTATTCTGCGGTTAACTATACAATCGAACACCAGACCAAGAATTCCATAGATGCAAAGGTCGAATATACAGGTAACACCAACTCTATGCAACGTGAAAATGCGACAGAGCAGTTTATGGCGAAGTACAACATCGAAGTGATGGATATTGCACACTTAAGAGGTACTACGATCTCTAGAAAGTTTGTTATCATTGATGAGGCGCAGAACATGACGAATGCTACCTTGAAGCTTATAGGAACACGTATGGGTGATGAGACCCGGTTGGTCATTATGGGTGACCCCCATCAGATCGATCATCCATTTTTGTCAAAACGTCGTAATGCTTTGGTCTCTCTTTTACAAAAAGCGAAAAACACTGATTTTGTTGCAGGTGTTCAGTTACGCCACACTATTCGTAGTGAGGTGGCCAACTGGTTTGATAAAAATCTATAGATTTACTGACTCTTGTGTAGAATAATGTCATGAAAAATTTTATACCATTTTTAATAACCGTCTTAAGCCTCACTTTTTTAACAGGATGCGGGAACGATAATCGTCAAAACCCTTATATGATGGGTCAAAAGCCTCCCTCCAAATCTAAGGTCTATACCGTATCAAAGTCTCCTAAAAATAGTGAACTAGCTATTGCTACTCTTGAGGCTGAGACACAAAAAGAGATTGCTAAGATCAATAAAGAGCGTGATCTAGAGCTTAAGAAGATGGATGTACAGACGAAGATGGTTGAATTGAAAACGACCAATGAGATGGCGATAAAAGAGCATAATCTTTCTACTTTTGTTCAAGAGAGTAAATATGCTTTTAAAAACAGTACCCTTACTTTAGCTTCTATTGGACTTTTTGCTATTTTGGCTTTGATCTTTTTTATCTTTAGGAAACGTCGTGAAGATAAGTTGAAGATGCATGAGGATGCTTTGCAAAAAGAGGTCTATCTTCGTGAAAAAGAGTTACAGGTTAAAATGGCGGAGAAGATCCTTGACACTATTGCTACGGGGAAGCTTTCTGAAGAGAGAGAGCAACATCTGTTGGAAGCTTTGGACAAGACTACTGCGCCTACTTTGACACATAAAAAGTAATGCACGCTCTCTATAAGTTCGATACTGTTCTTAAAGTTCTTTGAACATTAAACCTTTATCTTACATCCCTTTCTTTTTTTGACTCAGCAAAAATAGAAACACACAGCACTAAAGTGCCGTACAGAACGGAACTAAATTCCGTATCGTAAAAAAATCGCCTCCGCCAGGGCTTTACCCAAGGGCATTCCCTTTGGTCACAATGACGGTAGCTACCGACTACCCTCACTGCGTTTCATTTTTGCCTAAAAATGCCAAACTCGCTACGCTCGGACAGTGTCATTTTCTTAACGGCAGAAATAAAACTCCGTTCGGCCTTGCAGATGCCGGAGAAGAGCTCAAGCGGTGACGCATTGATTAAAGTTAAAACTTCGTTTTAATCCCTTCCAAAACATATCACAAGTTCAAATATTCGGAGTCGAAAAAACTGCTACGACAAAACTAAATATCAATAAACAATTAGTTAGAACAGGGATAAAAGCGAATAGCTTTTACATTCTAAAGATGCGTCACCGCTTTGCTCTTTTCGAAACCTCTACAGCGCCGACTGAAGAGAGTGTAGTTCCGTTAAAAAAATCACTCTGTCTGAGACGTAGTCGAGTTAGGGATTTTTAGGAACGAAGCGAACGGAAGTCGGGAAGTCGGTAGCTACCGACCGCGAAGCCGTTTCGAGAGCTTTTTTGCTTACTTTTTTGTCGGTACAAAAAAGTGAGGGTGTATGAGATTAAGTCAAAATCATCAAAAAATATTCAACAGAGAAACAAAAACAGTAAAGCTTCAAAGACCCATGGATCCCTACCTTCGCAAGGATGGCGGTGGTAAAGCCAAAGAAACAAGTTCAAAGACTAAGCTTTGTAATACCCTTTCACACCATCCATAGTCCGCCCCATATTAAGAAGCACCATATCCGCAACAACAAGTGCCGCCAGATTCATCACTCGGTACTTGCCTTTAAAGGCTCAGCAGATGGCAATAGTGTCTTAAGGGCATCTCCCCTACTATTAAGCTAAGCAGTAATCATCTAATATATCATAATCACAATATAGGAAAAAATATGTTAAAACAAAAAAATCTTTTAATCGCCACAATATTAGTTGCAACAGCCTTGTTAACAGGGTGTAGTAAAAGTGATGGGTTTTCTACAAGCAAAACGAGTGGAACAGCCGGTACAAGTGAAACAAACGGAACAAAAGCAACAAATGAAACAAGCGACAGAACACTAGACCAAGAGGTCATTGTCATAAACAGGCATACTCTGCCGCCTGAACCAGACCCGGCTGTAAACAACGCAACACTGCTTGGTGTTGACAGTAATGACAATGGGGTTCGCGATGATGTGGAGCGGTGGAT
>WGDB01000063.1 GCA_015493495.1 Helicobacteraceae bacterium
GTTATAACGAATTAATGGTCCAAATTTAATTATTTTGTACTTATATAAAACTGGAAGTTCTATATAATATATATTTGTTAAAAAACTTGTTGTCGCACCTATTGATGGCTCTAGACTAAGGATATCAATTACCTCTATACTCTGACCTGCTTTAATCCCAAGATTATATTCCAGTTCTTCAGGATAGTAGCTGTAACCACTGCCTATGCTCTTTTTTTGAGTATAACCATACGAAATAGTACCTAACGAATGTCCAAATATCAAGTCTATAAATGTTTCATTTGCAAAACTTGTAGAGCTGAGTAGCCCCAATAAAATTAGCTTCACTATTGTTTTTTGTCTCAAAACTTAAACCTTATTCCAACACTTATATATCCGCCATTCATATCTAGTTTTATGTTATTTACTGAATTAGTTTTCACAAAGCTCTCTTTATAATTTGCGTTTAAAGTATATTCATATTTTAAAAAATAATCTATTGTTTTTCCACCATTCAAGATAATTTTTGCTCCTAACGAGAATGAATCTTTATTTTTAAAAACTACCGAACCATATGAAGAATCTGTTGTGATTTTTGGGTAATAGTTATATTTAGCTAACAACCCGTACTTTACATAACTCGCTCTATACATTAGTGGAAGCTCCAGTGAATAAAGAGGGGATATCCTAAAAGAGTCTCCCCTATTGCTTAAATAGCCAGCGCTTATAGATGGTTCAAGGAAAAGATCTTTTTTTATGTAAAATGAATATCCTAACTTAGCTTCAAACACTGAAGTAGTGATTTCATAACTATTGCTTACAGGTAATGCTGGATCAACATAATTCACTGACTGTAACTTAACTGTACCTGTTGATATTCCTTGTGAAAAATCCAAGAAAAACTCATTAGCATTTAATGCAGATGAAGTAAGAATGACAACTAAACCAATAACTTTATTCATCCTCATAGTAGCAAACTCTTAGCTAGGTTTACAATTGGGTCAGTATATATATTCCATGGAGTATCTGCTCCAGTTGGTCTACTCGCATAAATGTTAAACTCAACTCCTTGTTCGCCCCAATCATTTTGAATAGCGTCTATACCAAGTAAGGTAGCGTTGTTGATCTTGGGGTTGGGTTCTTGTGGCAAGGTGTGACTGTGAATCACAATACGATTTTCAGCAATCAAAAGCACTATACTAGATAATAGAAGCAATAATATTTTCATTATTTACTTCTTATCATATTTGGAAGTATCAAAGTCACAAAAATTTTTCATGTCTTTATCTTTAGGTAGAGGATAACTACCCCCACTCAACAACCCATCATACTCCCAATAGACTTCACTTCGATTAGAAGTGTTAAAGTATTGAGACTTTACGGGTGCATCAATTCTTTCTTCAACTAATAGTGGGTCACCAAACTCTACCGCATCATGTTGGTAATACCAAGCACAATACAAAGGTGCATTCACAACAGTTTCATGAATCTCCCTAGCCCTCTCAGGATGCTCCAACACCAATTTATAAGCCCGCCCTGCCTGCATAGCGATATCAATATAAATAGGATGTTTGTCTTTGTAAGTCTCATAGATCCAGATCTCAACATCATCTCTAACACCATTGTTGTTGGAGTCTATACCAAGCAAGCTAGAGTTGTTGACTTTTGGGTCGGGTTCTGGTGGCAGGGTGTGGCCCTGGAGAACTTCTACTTTTTGAGCGATGATACGCATATCGTTAGTGTAGGTTTTCTCTTTATAGTTTACTTCTAAATGTAATGTAAAATCACCTGCTTTTGATGTGTTAAGATGTAACTCTTTAGCGTTGACATTGCTCAGTGTTACCCTACTGTCTTGAGGTGACACACTCCACGTATAGTTTTTTATGACAAGTTTTTTATCATCATTTTCTATCGCTGCAACATAGGTGTAGTTAGTATCTACGTTGATACGGTTGTAACCTTTTATAGTGACTTCCATATCTGCACAGGCACTAAAGAGTAAGGCTATAGATATAAGCAGAAGAAGTTTTTTAGAGTATGCTTCCATATAATAATTCCTGTTTTTTAATGTTATCATAATATAGCGTTAATACTGTGATGTATATAAAAACCACACATATTAGAGAGATAGGCTAAATTTCCTCAACACTCTACTCCCCTTACAAGCGATTTACCCTGACTAAGGCGATCACAATGAACTTTGAAGTAACATAGATCAAATACACGCCATTACAGGAACACCCATGGCCAAGACTTCCAGCCTCTACCTTGCCTCCCTCGAACCTACTACAGGTTCACTTTTTATCAGCATCGGTCTGATGGACATTATGAAAAGCCGTTATGAGAAAGTGGCTTTTTTTCGTCCTGTGATCAAACAGCGTTCCAAGGTCGATGGTGACATCAACTTCATGCAAGAGCACTACTCTTTAAAGCAAAACTATGAAGAGAGCTTCTGTTTTGATGTTGATGAAGTCGAAACCATGCTCTCTTCCGATCAAGGTGCTCTCTTTGTCACCAAGATCATCGCACACTACAAGCAACTTGAAAAAGATTATGACTTTGTCTTAGTAGAGGGACTCCCCCGCTCCCTCTTCAGTGCCACACTTGACTTTGACATCAACCTGCATCTCGCACAAAACCTCTCTACTCCGTTTATCCCTATCTTAAATGCCAAAGAAAAAGCACCTCGTGCCATTTATGATGAGATCAAACTCGAAGAAGAGATCATTCAAAATAGTAAGGTCGAACATTTCTGTACCTTTGTCAACCGTGTTCACCCTGAGCATATCTCTGCTATCAACCATCTTGTTCAAAGTAATCCTACCCAGAACATGAACTTCTTTTTACCTAACAATAAAGAGCTTGACACCCCCTCACTTCAAGAGATCAAGACCGCTCTGAATGCCAAGATGGTCATCGGCTCAGAAAGTTCACTCAACAACGTCGTTAGTACCAGTAAGATCGCGGCTATGACACTAGAGAACTATCTGCCTCGCATCAAAGAGGGGGCGCTCATCATCGTTCCTGCTGATCGTATGGACATCATCATCGCAAACGTTGTCTCTTTTTATGCCAAAAGTTCTCCCAACATCGCAGGTATCGTACTCACAGGAGACCTTACGCCTAACAAGACCATGATGGAGCTTTTAGAGAACTTTCATGTGGTTGAACTCCCTATTATGAGTGTCTCCACAGACACCTATACGACAGCTTCCAAGGTCAATGCCGTTCGCTCAAGGATCCGTCCCAACAGTGTCCGTAAGATCGCCTTGGCCAAGGGGATCTTTGAGAGTCATGTAAATAAAGAGGCTATCATACAGGAGATACAAGAGACGCCTAAAAAGATCATGACCCCGATGATGTTCACCTACACACTGTTCGAGCGTGCGCGCACCAAAAAACAACGTATCGTCTTGCCTGAAAGTAGTGATGAACGCATTTTGAGAGCGGCTGAGATCTTGCTACGAAGAGATGTCGCTGAGATCATTTTGCTGGGCAATAAAAAAGAGATCGAACACCACGCAGCACTCTTAGCCATCGACCTCTCAAAGGCTACCATTATAGACCCGGAGAGTTCAAGTCTCAAAGAGGCCTATGCCCAACAATTTTTTGAACTCAGACGCGCCAAGGGCTTGAGCCTTGAGGGTGCACAGGATGCTATGGTCCATCCTAACTATTTTGCGACGATGATGGTTCACTTGGGCAAGGCTGATGGCATGGTCTCGGGTGCTATTCACACTACGGGAGACACCATTAGACCTGCACTACAGATCATTAAGACAAGCGAAGCTGACATGATCGTCTCCAGTGTCTTTTTTATGTGTCTAGAGACGCGTGTCCTCGTCTACGGAGATTGCGCCGTCAACCAGGACCCTGATGCCAAAGCCCTCGCTCAGATCGCTGCTGCTTCTGCCCAAACGGCCCAACAGTTCAACATCACACCCCGTGTTGCCATGCTCTCCTACTCTACCGGAGCATCGGGCCAAGGAGATGCTGTTGACAAGGTACGTACTGCAACGGAGCTCTTAAAAACAGCACATCCTGAACTGCTCATAGAGGGTCCTATACAGTACGATGCAGCCATCGACCCAGATGTCGCCAAGACCAAACTTCCACGAAGTCTGGTAGCAGGAAAGGCGACAGTCTTTATCTTTCCCGACCTTAACACCGGAAACAACACATACAAGGCAGTTCAAAGAAGTGCGGATGCCATCGCTATCGGTCCTGTTTTACAAGGGCTCAAAAAACCGGTCAATGATCTGAGTCGTGGTTGCAGTGTAGATGATATCATCAACACCGTAGCCATCACAGCCATCCAGGCACAGGGCATACAGTGAAGATCTTAGTTCTTAATGCTGGCAGCTCCTCACTTAAATGGAAACTTTTTGAGATCTTAGAAACCCCAGAACTCATAGCTTCTGGTCTTGTAGAAGGCATCGGTGAAACACACTCTGCTTCTCATCTGGATTATCAAAAAGAGCACTATGTCACCCATGAGACTGTCTCCAACCATTTGCATGCTTTCAATGCTCTTTTTCAGGCGCTAAAACAACAAAAAGTTTTAGACATTGAAACAGAACTCTCAGCTATAGGGCACCGTGTGGTTCATGGCGGAGAGCAGTTCACACAAGCGACACTGATCACCCCGCAGATACTTATAGAGCTCAAAAAGCTCAACATCCTCGCACCCCTGCACAACCCTGCCAACATTTTAGGCATAGAGACCCTGATGCAACTGGTTCCAGACCTTCCCAACGTCGCTGTTTTTGACACCGCCTTTCACAGTACCCTTCCCAAAGAGGCCTTTTTATA
>WGDB01000064.1 GCA_015493495.1 Helicobacteraceae bacterium
ATAGCATCGTGTAGTGCTGTGTCACTGTTGGTTAAAGTGTTGCGCTTTTCATGGTTTTTTGGAGGGAGCTTTTTAAGGTGTATTCTAAACTCTACAGTGTGCTCTTTAACAGGTAATACCACACTATAACTTCGTGAACTACTGCGTTGCAGATAGGTTGGACTGTACCACCACCACCAATCACTATAAACATCGTTCCATACTTCAGTAGATGTTTGATTGTCATCATACCATGCAGCAGGGGCTGGAGTCTGTAGATCCATGTATCGCGAACCAAGTGTTATCCACTCGTTAATACCATTGGCTGGATCAAGGAACAGTAATTTGGCATTGGCATAACCGTAGGAACCATTATCGTAGTAGTTGACAAAAATATCATAGTCCCCTTTTTGGATGGTCTCGGCAGCGGTGTAGTACTCGAAAGGGAGGCCGGAACTGGCAGAATCCTCTGAAAGAAAACCGTTGGTAGAGGTCATACCGATGTATGGAGCGGCAAACTCTCCATTGGGTTCCCAGACGATAAGGTCCAAATCAGCATCTGTGTCCCATTCCAACCAAATGGAAAAACTTCCTGTGGTGGTTTCGAGGGCGGTCTGCCCACTGCTACTGTCCCCATTTACAAGGACATTGATGACATCTTTCCATGGTAATCTTGATGTTGGTACAGCACTGTTAATGGCGAGCTGGGCGTAATCATTTAAGTCGGCATCACTGATCTCACTTCGTTGTGGAACAAAAATGGCGAGCCCCGTTGAGCGTAACATACTGCTTCCGGCATCTGGGCTGTAAACTTCGTTAGCAAGGACCATGGTACTTAGCGTACTTTTAATTTCAGTAATTTTACTCTTGATCTCACTGTTGTTAGTGTTGGTATTCAGATGGCTCAAAAAATCACCCAGATCGATGTTACCATCAAACTTATAGCCTGTGGCCGAACTTCTAGCTGTCTGTAGATAGCTGCGTTCAGCTGTGATGTTTTGTACTAAAAGTTTGGAGAGTTCTGTCAGTTGTGTGTGCAACTGTTCTACATAAGCCAGATCAACACTAGACTTGGTAACACTGGAGCGACTGTCATTTTGATAGGAACTTTTGAACTTTTGGGCAGTGAGCATGGATAAAGTTTTTGGAGACATTTGAGGGTTGTTGACAAGTGCTTGTAAAATGGTGTCGAAGGGGTTACCGTCTCCAGGTTCCAGTGCTTCAGAAAAACTCATATATTTACTAAGGCCTTTAAATTCGTAGGCTACTTCATACATCGCCATCAGACAGGCATCGAAGTCCAGAACATCAAGGATGACACCACTCTCTCTAACGGCACTGGCAAGATCAGGCAGGGACATAAACGTTCCGGAAGAGGCATCTTGCAGAGCACCTCGGCTGGGACTGTTATGAGCAGATTTCCATCCGGAACCATGATCCCATAACACCAGTGCATAATGTTCTGCAGGATAATTCTCTTTTGCCCATTTTATAAACTCTGTCAAGGCGGCTTTAGAACCCATGTCCCGACTTCCAATGTTGCTGAGTGAAGAGCTGATATTTTGTGTGTCACTATCTTTTACGATCTTGCCACGGAGTGTTGCAGTTGGCATTTGTGGTGTATAGTCTTTACTAAACTCTGCTTGCACAATAACATTGACGCCACTACTGGAGCCAACCATTTCCATCTCGTTGATGTCCTGTATGGCAGAAGCAGCCAGGTTGTTGTCTCCGGCTACATAGACCATATAGGTCCATTGGGCATTTCCACTACTGCCTCCTCCACTATTATCTGGAGGGTTTACAGGATCTTCTTCCGTAGTACCACAACTTGACAAAAGCAATAAAATTGTAAAAACACCCAACCATTTCAGACTTTGATACATCTAATATCCTTTAAATATATGAATAGAGTAATACACTCTCTATAAATAGTATATTATAAAAGTGTTGCAATATCTATGTTTATCTTTGAACTAGTAGGCTTTTACAAAGGTTTTCAATAATATAAGTATGATATTGTTGATGGATTAATTGCTTTTATAAAGAACAGACAACACTTCTTCCTCTTGTGGACAGTTGGAATTTTTGGAGATGCTCTAACTTGTAGACTAACTCTCAAATAAATACGTTATGATTACTTTTTAAATCAAGGAGAGACAATGTCTAAAAAATTAATAATGGGCTTTATCGCTGTTGTATCAATGGGTCTGATGACACTTTCACTAAACGCAAACGAGATGAAATGCGGTGCTGGAAAATGTGGTGCTTCGATGTCGAAAGATACACACACTAAGAAAAACTGTGACAATCCTGACTGTGCTGTAAAGAAAGACTCAAGCAAGCCGTGCGACTGTGATCATAAGAAGATGAAATGCGGTGCCGGTAAATGTGGAAAAAGCAGCTCGAATAACATTGGTGATGGGAAATGTGGCAAGTAGCCTTGTCTTTTCATAACGTTGGCTTGTAAAAACCAACAACCCTACACTCTCTTCGAGTTGTAGTTGTATAAAGAGATGTTGTCAGTTAAGTTTCTAAAATATGTTGTATAGAGAACAGAGGCTGAAATCTGACTGTTACTAAAGCATGACACAAGCTGACCCTCTATAAAGAGGCAAAACGCAACTTTTCACCTCCTATAAATAAGCAGTTAGACCTTAGTCTCTTGCTTCTTCACAAAGATCTTCATCAATGCCCCTGTTAAAAAGAGGTTGGTCAGCATTGCCATCAGAACTGTCACACCTGTGATCAGACCAAAGTTAAAGAGGTTGGTCATAGAGGCGAACAAAAAGAAAAAAAAGCCTGAACTTAGTACGATGGAGGTAATGAAGATCGCACGACCGGTAGAGTGCAGGGTCAGTCTGATGGCCTCGTCTACATCATTGTGCAGCAGGTAGTAGCGCTGGAAGTTATGCATGTAGTGGATGGTGTCATCG
>WGDB01000065.1 GCA_015493495.1 Helicobacteraceae bacterium
ATAATAACTTCAGTAGTACAATTATTTCATTACTGATAAATTCTGATAATATTGGAACAAAAAAGGCACAAGTAACTTCTGATATTTCTAGTTATGAAATTTTAGATGATAATAAATCAATAAATATCTTAAAAAACATGTATTGTAAAAAATAATTTATATAAATAAGAACAATTAATTAAGGTCTAACAAAACCTTGCAACGAACGCAAAGAGAGCGTCGCTGAAGTCAAACGTTATCTCTCAGTATTTATAATTAAGAGATAACTTTACAAAAAGGAGTACTACTTGTTTGAATTTGACTTAAAATACCTTGGAGCGGCAATAATAGGAATTGCTATTGTGTTAAGACCCTATATTTTTAAAAGACTTAAAGTACAAGGATTTAAAGCTCATGCTATTTACTTCTTTGCATTAATGGTTATTGTTGTCCCATTAAATATGTATAAACCACATTTTACATTTACAAGTTTAAATGATGAAAGTTCAAAAAAATTAATTGTAAAAAACGGGTCTGGTGATGAAAATTTACTTTTTCTATACTAAAGTACAGAGGTGGTCCTGACCCTCTCTTTTAATAATACTTCCTATCTGTGACTGTGAAACGCTTATGACCTTAGAAAGAAAATGCTGAGACAACCCTTCTTTATTGGCCTAAATCGCTACAGGCTTATTTATGTAAATTAGATGAACAATTTATCTTCTTTACAACTGTCATTCACGGTACAAGACTGCTTGAAAACCACCACAAGAGAATAACAAATACAAGTAGTCAATAAATACCTAACAGCAACTTGTCAGCTGTCTTTAGTCGTTAGCTTCCACTAAAAATTATAAAACTTGACAAATGAAGTATAATTAAAGTATACTTTTTATACTTAATGCAAAGGATTTCTATGGAATTCGAGTATGATGAACAAAAAAGTCAGATCAATAAAGAGAAGCATAGTATAGATTTTGTAGAAGCTCAAAAGCTTTGGCAAGATGAAAATGCACTTGTTGTTCCTGCAAATATTGTTGATCATGAAATTCGCTATGCGCTTATTTCAAAAATACTCACAAAATGCTTTGTTGTAATATTTACAATAAGAGAAGATACAAATAGAATTATTAGTGTCCGAAGATGTAGAAAAAATGAGGAGAAAAATTATGAAAACAATAACAGCTAAAGAGTTTGATAAAAAATTTGATAATGGTGAAGATATAAGTGAATACCTTGACTTTTCACAAGCGACAAGACCTAATGCGCTTAAAACAGATACAAAAAAAGTAAATGTTGATTTTCCACAATGGGTTATAGAATCTTTAGATAAAGAAGCAAAAAAGATAGGTGTTACAAGACAGTCTATTATAAAAGTATGGATTGCTGAGAGACTGAAAGAAGAAATGGGGAATTTAAAAGCAAGTTAACAAAATAGAGTAGCCAATACATTGCCTATTCTCAACCATTACATATTGAAAGACTCTCTACAATTCCGATAGATGATCTATACATCTCAAGAATAAACTATACTGAATTGATCTACAGTGCCTATAGCTCTACAAAAATCGATCATAATTTAAAAGTCATAGAACCCTTCTTGGAAAATTTCACAGTACTGGAATTTACGAAAGGGTCAAGTTTGATTTTTGCAAAAGAGAAAGCCAGACTAATAAAGAGTGGAAATATTATTGCGGATATGGATTTAATGATCGCTAGTATAGCTATAGAAAATGATTGTACTTTAATCAGCAATAACATAAAGCATTTCGAAAGAATACAGAACTTAGAGCTTGAACCAAGATTATAAAAACCCTGCGGAATATAAATAATTTATCCTACTGCAAAAATATTGCTCACAACAAGTGTAAGCCACCAATAAAATATGCGTATGTTTGGTAAAGTGTATCCTCTTTATAGAGAAGGTGGTAGGTTCAGAACTTTGTAAACAGATTAGCAATTTAGATTAGATATAATATAATAATTTAAGTTTTGATTTAAGGTTCGTATCGCTATGAGTAAATATGCCATGATAACAGACTATCTTGTTCGCTTTTTGGAAGATGAAGTCACAAAAACAGGTCTCTCAAAAGTGGTATTGGGTCTGAGTGGCGGGATCGACTCTGCGGTAGTCGCTGTCTTGGCGCATAAGGCCTTTGGTGACGATCTTTTGTGTGTCAAAATGCCTTCACATTACTCTTCTCAAAGCTCCTTGGATGATGCTGATGAGTTGGTAGAGAAGTTTGGGATGCGGGCGATTACCTGTGACATCTCGCCACTGCTTAAAGCTTTTGAAACGCAAGAGATAAGCAACCTTAGAAAGGGTAACTTTTCTGCGCGGATGCGTATGGCAACACTTTTTGATGTCTCTGCTGATGAAGGGGCTTTGGTCTTGGGTACCAGTAACAAAAGCGAGTTGATGTTGGGCTATGGCACGATCTTTGGAGACCTTGCCTCTGCCATTAACCCTCTAGGTGATCTCTATAAAAGTGAAGTCTTTGAGTTGGCACGACACCTTGGTGTTCCTGCCGCGACCATCGAAAAGCCACCTTCTGCAGATCTTTGGGAAGGTCAGAGCGATGAAGAAGACCTTGGCTTTACCTATGCTGTTTTAGACAAGACTTTAAGAGCTTATGTAGAAGAGCGAAAAAGCAGAGAGACACTTTTGCAAGAGGGACATGATGAAAAGTTGGTTGACCTTATCATCTCTCGTATTTACCGTAACCAGTTTAAGCGCAAGATGCCTGTGATCGCTAAGTTGACCACACGAACCATTAACCACGATTTTAACTATCCCAGAGATATTACTTTATAAAGGACATAATATGCAAGTACCATTTTACAAAATAGAGGTAGGAACTAAAGAACAGCAGAAGATCATTGATGTACTCAACGGAGACGCTTTTTATGCAGTCGAAGATTTTGAAGAGAACTTTCAAGCTTACGTAGGTGCCTCGTATGCAGTTTCTACCTCTAGTGGAACAGGAGCACTGCACCTTGCGATGTTGGCTATTGACCTGAAACGTGGAGACAAAGTACTCTGTTCCGTCAATGCCCATCCGGCAGTACCTGAAGTGGTACGCCATTTTGATGCAGAACCTACTTTTATAGATATTGATGTGGACACCTTTAATATCGATCTTGACAAGTTGGAAAACTATCTTGAAGACAACCAAAGTAAAAAACTAAAAGCAGTGATCGTCACGCATGCCGCGGGACAACCTCTGGACTTGGAACGTCTTTATAACATCGCCAAGATCTACAAGATCAAGATCATCGAAGATGCCGGTGATGCGCTGGGTGCAACTTACAAAGGCCAAAAGATCGGAGCTACCGGTGCAGATATCACCTGTTTTAGTTTCTCTCAACACCTTAAAAAGAGCATCTGCCAAGGTGGTATGCTGGTGACTGAAGATGAGGACATTATGGAGCGTGCAAAACTGCTGCGTAATCATGCCATAGTCACTGATGAGGACTCTTTAGAGTACATCTATGATGTGACAGCTATTGGTAACAAATATACTATGAGTGACTTGGATGCTGCCTTTATTGATGTACAACTCTCACGTCAAGACCAGATCATCGCCCGTCAACAAGCGATCGCTGCTCAGTACAATGAAAAACTAAAAGGGGTAGACCATGTCTCTTTGCCAGTGGTCAAAGAAGACCATGCCTATAGTAATTACATCATCAAGATCGATAAAAACCGTGACTCCTTTGCACGAGAGCTGGAAGCCCGCGGGATAGCAACAGGGATACACTACATTCCTCTGCATCTTATGAGTTACTACAAAAGCAAGTATATGCTGCGTATTAACGACTACCCTGTAGCCCTTCGCAACTATCAGAGTATTTTGTCCATCCCTATCTATGCTGCGATGAGTGACAAAGAGGTAGATTACATCTGTAAAGCTATACAAGAGGTCGCTAAAACACGCGTTTGAAAAAGCAACTGACACTCTGGGCAGAGCGCTATCTCTATGCGCCCTCTCTTTCTCAAAAACTTTTATCACTACTGCTGTGGCCTTTAAGTCTACTCTATTGTGCTCTGATGCATGTGCGTTTTAGACTCAAAACACCAAAAACGTTTGGTCTGCCTGTGATCAGTGTGGGCAACTTAACGGTGGGTGGCAGTGGAAAGACGCCGGTAGTCTCTGCCTTGGCATCGCATTTTAGTGATGTTGCTATTGTCTTACGCGGGTATGGCCGTCAAAGTGAAGGGCTTATCGTCGTCTCAGATGCCAAAAAGACCTTGGTCGATGTAGACCAAAGCGGTGATGAGGCGATGTTGTATGTACAAGTCTTGCCTAAAGCCGTAGTGATAGTCAGTGAGAGACGTGAAGATGCCATCATGAAAGCCAAAGAGATGGGCTGCAAGGTGCTCTTTTTAGATGATGGTTACAACAAACATCAGATAAAAAAGCTGGACATTTTAATAGAGGTAGCAACCAGCAACAACTTCTGTCTGCCTTCTGGTCCTTACAGAGAACGCCTCTGGCCATCTAAAAATGCACTTCAGATCAGAGAAGACAGAGAGTTCAAACGTAGTGTCAAACTGATCGATGCTACAGAGAAAATGGTTTTGGTGACAGCGATCGCCAGAGCAGAACGCTTGGACCCTTATCTTCCTGAAGTGGTGGAAAAAATCTATTTTGAGGACCATCACTACTTTACAAAAGATGAGTTAGAGACCATTTTAGAACGTACCAAAGCGAGCAGTTTATTGGTCACTTTAAAAGATTACGTTAAAATTCGAAAATTTAATCTACCTATCACACTTTTGGAGCTTCATTTGGAACTCGATGAGAAGTTTGTATCAGCTGTAGAGACTTATATAAAAGAGAACCTATGATAACCAAACCAAGAAAAGTACAGACGCTCTTAGAAGCACTGCCTTTTATTAAAAAATTTAACAACAAGATCGTAGTGATCAAGTATGGTGGTGCGGCACAGACTTCTCCCTCACTTAAAGAGAAGTTTGCAGAGGACATCTTGTTGATGCACCTTGTAGGTTTGCGTCCTGTTGTTGTTCATGGTGGCGGGCCTCGTATTACTGAGATGTTGAGCAAGTTAGAGATCCCGACAGAGTTCGTCGATGGTCAGCGCGTGACAACACCGGAAGTGATGCGTATTGTAGAGATGGTACTGTGCGGTGAAGTGAACAATGAGATCGTCTCACTTCTCAATGCCCATGGTGCCAAGGCTATTGGTATCAATGGTAAAGATGCCCACTTTATGCAGGCAGAGCCAAAAGAGCATGCGAAGTGGGGACTGACCGGTACGATTACCTCTGTCAATCCTGACGTCATCCATAAAATGATAGCAGAGAAGTTTATCCCAGTCATTGCACCGATCGCCTCGGATGCCGAGTTGGGACACCCGGGTTATAACATCAATGCCGATTTCGCTGCGGCCAATGTCGCCAAAGCTCTGGGCGCGGACAAGGTGATCTTTATGACAGACACTGCAGGTGTTTTAGACAAAGAGATGGAACTGCTCTCATCACTGACAGAAGATGATGTCAATGCGCTAAAAGCTGATGGAACGGTACATGGTGGTATGGTACCAAAGGTAGATGCCTGTTTAGAGGCGATCGATGGCGGTGTCAAAAAAGCACACATCATCGATGGACGTATAGAACATGCCATGTTACTTGAACTCTTTACAGAAGAGGGTATCGGTACTGAGATCACGATCTAGGTTTCGTGATAGGCAGATAGAGAGGAGCTTTTAAGTAGACTTCTTTCATTTTTTGATGTAAGATATCTTATGATGTTTCGATTAATAACACTCTTTTTTATACTCTTCTCTTCACTTTTTGGTGAGTCCAACATCTCACTATTGACAGGTATCGCCCGTGACACGATCGTGGGAGACCTTTACAAACAAAAACTTATAAACAAACCCGCTCTGCTCAAGCGACACTCTTTTTTAACCAAAGAGGGTGCTACCTTTGTGACACTAAACAAAGATGCCCGTTTGCGAGGGTGTATGGGCTCTCTTGAAGCCTATCGACCTCTTATAGATGACCTGATCTCCAACAGTCGATCCGCTGCTTTTTCTGATCCTCGTTTTATGGAACTTCAACCTAAAGAGTTGTCACGTTTGAAAGTGGAGGTCTCCCTTCTAACACCGCCTAGAAAAGTCACTTACAAAGATGTTGCAGACCTCAAGCAACAGATCGTTGTTGGCAAAGACGGGATCGTCTTAGAGACTTTTTTTCATAAAGCGACCTACTTGCCACAAGTTTGGGAGTCTCTACCTGAGTTTGAACAGTTTTTCTCTTTTTTATGTAAAAAAGCGGGTCTCCCAGGTGAGTGTTTAGAAGATCATCCTGACATCTACCGCTACCATGTTCATAAATACAGCGAAGATGATCTTAGCAGACGCCCTGCTAACAATGCAGCGCTCTTCTACCCAAAAGAGTGCCTTCAAGTCGAGCACCGTTTTGCCTCTTTTAGAAACCGGGCCCAACATCTGAACAAGATATTGCCTAAGGTGACGCCCCGTGCCATCATCGTTCCCCATGCAGGTTATGTTTTTAGTGGATATACAGCAGACCTGGCCTATCGCAGTGCAATGAAGAGCAGGGCTAAACGGGTAATTGTCATCGGTCCGAGCCATCATCTCTATTTCAAAGGGGTCAGTGCCTCTGAGTATGAGGCATTTGAGACTCCTTGCGGGATCTTGAGAAATGATATGGCTTATGTTCAAAAGC
>WGDB01000066.1 GCA_015493495.1 Helicobacteraceae bacterium
CCATAAAAAAAGCTCTGATCAGAAAGGTCAACACTGGCATTCGAACCTTTTACACCGGCAGCGTCCAATACCTTGTCAGGGGACGAGGCAGAACCTGCTGCCAGTTGGTAATGGATCTTTTTCTTCCAATCTCCATAGACCTGAGCATTGGTACCACGGCGGTTAAAAGAGATGTACTGTGCGGCAGCATCTGCAACATAAGGTCTATCATAAGCAATGACCCTTGCCGATTTGACCGTCTCTGTACGCGAGACATCAATCTTGGCACGGTAAAGTTTGAAGTTGACTAGAGATGTACCAAAAGGCTTTTTAATCTTGAGATAGGCATCTCCAACATTAAAATTACCCTCTGCATTTTCAATACCATAGTTGGATTTGTCATTTCTGACATCCATCACAAAAGAGCTGTGTTTGCCAAAACCCGCGGCGACCTCAAAACGGACACGACGTAAATAAGCATCATTAATGTTTGTGTTTTCTTTGGTGGTGGCTTTATAATCAGTTGCCACATTTTCATACGTCCCCTGTATTCTGACACCCGCTTTAAACCACATCTCCGGTGCATCTTGAGGAACGAACTTCATGTTGATATGGGTCTGCTTGCCCAAGAGAAAGTCTGGAGACTTCTGGTCGATGATAGTCATACCATTTACAGGCACTTTTTTCTCTTGTTCACTCGCGTCCTCTATAACTACACGACCGTCACCTGCTTGAGTATAGACTTGGCCGGTCTGTGTGTCCTTATAGAGTGTGACGGCACTAAGTGTTGTAGTTAACAGCATGGCTGATAATAGTGTTCTTTTCATTTCTATTTCCTATGTGCCGTTAGTGGCGAACTGAGATTTTGTGTTTTTTAATAGAGTCAAGCAGGTCACTCAAGGCCTGAACCTTCGCCTCTTCTTTATGACGGGCATTACCCGCTTCAAGGTTAAACGCCGAGAGGTTTTTGTCGAAGTAACCCGTATCAAACTTGGCCGCCTTAAAGTCAGCATCTTTAGCGATCTGCTGATGTAAGGTAATGTTGGTCGGAATACCCTCTATAATGTATTCACCCAGAGCACGCTGTGCCTTTTTAACCACACCCTCCCAACTTTTAGCATAGACAATAAGCTTGCCTATCATAGAGTCATAATAAGTTGGTATTTCATACCCTTTATAAGCGATAGCGTCGAGTCTGACACCGGGACCACCTGGTGAAAGGTACTCTGTAATGGTTCCTGGATGCGGTGCGAAGTCGCGTGAAGCATCTTCTGCATTGATCCTGAACTCTATGGCAAACCCGTGAAAATGAATATCTTTTTGGACATACTGCAACTTGTCCCCATCAGCGATCTCGATCATTCTCTGTACCAGGTCAAACCCTGAGATAATCTCTGTAACAGGATGTTCGACCTGTATACGTGTGTTCATCTCCATAAAAAAGAAATTGTCATCTTGATCGACCAGATACTCTATGGTCCCAACACTCTCATACCCCAACTTGTGCATCGCAGCAACCGAGATCTTGAAAAGTTCTTGACGGGTAACATCGTTCAGATTAGGTGCCGGAGCGATCTCTACTACTTTTTGGTGACGTCTCTGTATGGAACAGTCACGCTCGCCAAGATGAACCACATTGCCAAAGGCATCGGCAATGATCTGAATCTCAATGTGTCTCGGGTTTTCCAAGTAACGCTCTATAAAGACTTCATCACGTCCAAAAAACTTACGCGACTCACTCTGTGCATCATCAAAAGACTTTTTAAAATCCGCTTCTTCGTAAACAATTCGCATCCCTCGACCACCGCCACCAAAGGCAGCTTTTATGATTACAGGATAGCCTATCTCTTTTGCAGCACGTTCGCCCTCTTCAAAATCGGCTAAAGGATCATCCGTACCAGGAAGTACTGGAACACCCACCGTAGCCATCGCATTTTTAGAGGCGATCTTGTCTCCAAAAAGAGCAATATGCTCAGGACTTGGCCCTATAAAAATGACTCCTGCTTCTTTACACCCTTGGGCAAAGTCTGCATTTTCAGACAAAAACCCATAACCCGGATGCACTGCATCACAGTCCGCTTTTTTGGCCAAGGCAATAATACGTTCATAATCTAAGTATGCAGCAATAGGATCACCCAAAATCGGATAAGCTTCATCTGCTTTTTTCAACCACGCCCCATTGATATCAACCTCAGAGAAGAGACAAACACTAATGATATCTAGCTCTTTACAAGCACGAATAATACGTAGTGCGATCTCACCACGATTGGCGATCAGGATTTTTTTGATAGTGTGCATCTTTACCTCTTCTTGCGTGTTTTGGAGACACGATTACTCTTAATTTTGAACTTTTTGTCTTTTAGCTTTTTGACTATCCGCTCAGAGAGATCATAGATCTCAGAGAGTTTACACTCACCATCTTTTTGAAAGTAGTCTCTATTTTGCTCAAATTTGCTCATCAACTCCAAAAAATCGATCCCTTTCAAAAAAGAATATCTTTCAATCGACTTCTCTTCTTCATGGATCCAGTTACTCAAAACACAGATCACCAAAAACTCAGGAATAAAAGCCGGTTTGTCTTCGTAGTAAGCAGAGACCTTACGCGCCATAACATCGTAGTACTCGATAAGCGGTAACTCTTGTTGGTAGAGTTTGGAGAGTTGTGGATACTTCTGCACCCCTTGAACAAGGTTAATAAGATAGTCCACATTAACCACACAGACCTGCAGGTCATCTCGAAGAGACTTCAACGTATCATAGATATAGACAGAATCTTCATCTGTTCCTACACTAGGACTGTACTCTATCTCATCTAAACGCTCAAGTGCTGTTCGTGCAAACACAAGCAGTGCCTCTGTCTTTACTTCACGTAAAAGCTGTGGCTTAATACGCTTTTGACAATGCTCATCAATGATCTCTGAGATATCCATAGGGGTTGTGTTCAACTTGCTCATAATTAGATTCTCATCTCTATCTCTAGAGAGTCACGCTCTACTTTTTTAACCTTAGCGGCCCTGTCTTCTAAAAGCTTCTTCGCCAAAGTCTCATCACTTAAAGCCATGATCTGTATGGCAAGGTAAGCTGCATTAATAGCACCTGCTTTTCCAATAGCAACAGTAGCAACCGGCATACCCGCGGGCATCTGTACGGTAGAGAGTAGCGCGTCAACACCACCCAAAGCAGAAGCACTCATCGGAACACCAATAATCGGCTTTACCGTTTTTGAGGATAAAACACCGGCCAAGTGTGCTGCCATACCTGCCGCTCCAATAAAAAGTTGTGCCCCCTTAGCTTCTGCCTCTGTTATGTACTTCGCCGTACGCTCAGGAGAACGGTGCGCGGAGGAGACAATCAGCTCATACTTAACATCAAATGCCGCCAGTGTCTCACCACATGCTTTCATCACTTCATAGTCACTTTTACTGCCCATTATTATTGATACAAACTTCATTACTACCCTTTATTTTTATGCTGTTGACGCTTTGGTCAAGACTTTAAACTCTGAGACTTCAGGATCGTAATACTCTATAGAACCTGTGTCTATCTCATAAATCCATCCGTGAATATTGATCTCACCAGCATCCACCTTCTCTTTAACACTAGGATAAGTCAAAAGGTTTTCTATTTGAGAGATCACAGAAAGTTGCTCTGTCAGACGTAACAATATCTCTTTGTCACCCTCTTCGCCTAAAGCCCTGATCGCCAAGTTTTTAGCTTTTTCACCCAAGGAGAGCCACTTTTTAGTATGCACCAAATACGGATCATCTATATCTTCATATAGCGCTTGTATGGCACCACAATGGGTATGCCCACAAATAATGATCTCTGTCACTTGCAAAACAGATGTTGCATATTCTATACCCGAAGCCGTCGCATGGAAATCTTCATCAGGACTAAAAGGCGCTACAAAATTACCTACATTTCTTAACACAAACAGATCCCCGGGTGAAGCATCTATGATGAGGTCAGGCACAACACGAGAATCTGCACACCCTATGTAGAGTGCTTTAGGGTGTTGTCCGTTTTGGGCTAGGTCAACCAACTTGTTTGCATGTTCTTTAAAGTAGGAGTTTTTAAAAACCTCATTACCTTCAAGAAGTGAACATTTTTTTAACATCTTTCCTCCTTTTGTTATCGTTGAAGAACGGTAACAGCATTTTGTATAATAGGGTTCAAAGCAGTGTCTAATTCATTTATAATTATTATTAATGTTACATAATGATACAAATAAATAGTATATTAATATAATATGTTACAAATAGTAATTACATATACACTCTATCTCGTAGTATATAATGATTATAAATTCTTAAAACAATTATAATGTTTCTAAATGTAACATTTATCTATTATTGCTCAAAAGTTAAATTAAATTAATATCATGTTGTAGTATAAATAGTACGATACCTCATATATTTAGCCAAGGAGATAGAGATGAATTTTAATGTAACTGCTAGTGTAAAAGGTGAAGAGGTTCCATTTGAAAATCCTGCCAAAGGGTTTTATGATGCGTTAGGATTTGAGGGGATGAAAGAGATGATGTACCGTTTTTACGACTGTATCTATGAAAGTGATATTGCCAACTTTTTTCCCCAGGACGAAGAGGAGTTTGCCAAGGTCAAAGAAAAAAACACTCTCTTTTTCATAGAGATCTGTGGTGGACCGAAGGTCTATAAAGAGGCAGGAGGTATGGAGCTAAACGAGTTTATGATTCGTGTGCATGACGACTTTAGTATTTATGAGAAGTCACGTTTGGAGTGGTTGGGCTGTATGAGAGAGACATTAGAAGCAACAGAGGTGGATGAAGCTCTCAAAGAGAGCTTTTGGAACTATGTAGAAGCTTTCTCGAAACTAACAGTCAACTCTTTTACCAAAGAGCGTAAGTTTGAGAGCATGCACTAAAACTACTTTTTTCGAGAGGCCTTCTCTGCAATACCACTCATACCAAAGCGACGTGCAAGTTCTTGTTTCACGCGGTCAGGTGATATATTCATATGACCGAGTGCCACTAAAACATGATAGGTCAAGTCTGCACATTCATAGATGATCTCTTTTTCATCTTTGTCTTTAACTGCAAAACTAAACTCACCCGCCTCTTCAACGACCTTTTTCAAGATATCGTTGTCCCCTTTTGAGAGCAGCTTTGCTGTCCAAGAGGTCTCTGGATCTGCATTTTTTCGGTCCAAAATAGTATGATACAGCGTATCAATAACACCGTACATAGCGTCAGTATCCACACTCTTTTCTATAGTCACTTCACCAGAATCAAGTTCCGTAAAGAAACATGACTTACGCCCAGTATGGCAGGCAACACCGTCTTGTTTTATCTTAAGCAGTAGGGTGTCGTTATCACAATCGATCATAAAAGAGCTGATGTGTTGAAGGTGGTTTGAGCTCTCTCCTTTTTTCCAAATACGCTGTTTGGTACGTGAAAAGTAGTGAGCAAGCTTGGTTTCCAAAGAGAGTTGCAGCGCTTCTCTGTTCATATATGCCATCATAAGGACTTCGTTTGTTGTTTCATCTTGAACGATAACAGGCAGGAGTTCAGACTTTTCCCAATCTACGCGGTTTAAAATTTCTTCCATAATAGTTCCAATGTTTTAATTGCGTAATTATACTCTATTGTTGTTAAGAGCGTTAAAGAGTAAAAAGAGTTATATGTGATGGCTTCGTTCAGGAGTTATCCTGAACTAAAGTAAAGCATTAGCTTTGTATCAGTCGAGCGTTAGCCCTTGTAGTTTTCGAGATACTTTGTATCGAAATTGTTGTTGATGAAGTCAGGGTTGGCCATCATCTTTTTATGGAAATCAACTGTAGTACGAATACCTTCGATCTTAAACTCGCTAAGGGCACGGTGCATACGTTTTACCGCTTTTTCGCGAGTGTCCGCTTTAACGATCAGTTTTCCGATCATAGAGTCATATGTCGATGGTACCGTATAACCTGCATGAGCATGAGTATCAATACGAACACCTAAACCACCCGGTGCAACCCACTCCGTGATCGTACCTGGAGATGGCAAGAAACGTACAGAATCTTCTGCAGAGATACGACACTCTATAGAGTGACCATGGAAAGTAATGCTCTCCTGGCTTGGAAGTGCTTCACCCTCAGCTACACGGATCATCCACTCGATCAGGTCAAGACCACTTACCTCTTCGGAAACAGTGTGCTCTACCTGAAGACGTGTATTCATCTCCATGAAGTAGAAGTCAAGGTTTTTGTCAAGCAGGAACTCAAACGTACCAGCACCTTCATACTTGATAAACTTTGTTGCACGGACTGCAGCGGCGTGAAGGCGCTCACGTACTTCCGGTGTCAAGATGTTGGCAGGAGACTCTTCGATAAGCTTCTGGTGACGACGTTGCATAGAACAGTCACGTTCACCGATATGAAGTACGTTACCATGGCTGTCTGCCATGATCTGTACTTCGATATGACGTGGCGCCTCAATGAACTTCTCCATGTAGATCGTACCGTCGCCAAATGCCGTAATAGCCTCAGACTCTGCTGCCAAAAATGCATTTTTAAGACCAGCTTCTTCTTCAACGACACGCATACCACGTCCACCACCACCTTGGGCAGCTTTCAAGATAACCGGATAACCAACTATTTTTGCACGCTCGGCAGCATCTTTAATATCATCGATAGCACCATCAGAACCCGGAACTACAGGAACATCTGCTTTTATCATGACATCTTTTGCTTTAGACTTGTCAGACATCAGTTCCATAACCGCAACAGTCGGCCCAATGAACTTGATGTCGTGGTGTGTACAGATCTCAACAAAGTCCTGGTTCTCAGACAAGAAACCATAACCTGGGAAGATCGCATCACAATGGCTCACCTCTGCTGCAGAGATAATAGCTGGAATACTCAAGTACGATGCAGAACTAGGTGCCGCACCGATACAGATAGAAGCATCTGCAAGTTTCAGGTATTCAGAACCTTCATCCCCTTTAGAATAGACAGCAACTGCCTCTTTACCCATCTCTTTAATGGTACGAATAGCGCGAAGAGCGATCTCTCCACGATTCGCGACCAAGATACGTTTGATCTCAGCCATATTTAGATCTTCTCTACTACAAAGAGAGGCATATCGTACTCTACTGCTTGACCGTCGGTCACAAGAATCTCAAGGATCTTACAGTCAAACTCAGCTTCAAGCTCATTCATGATCTTCATCGCTTCAAGAACCGCTACTGCTTGACCTTTTTTCACTGTATCTCCCACTTTTATAAATGGTGCAGAGTCTGGTGATGGTGCTGCGTAGTATGTACCAACCATTGGCGAGTCGATCGTATCACCCGTGATGGCTGCTGCAGCAGCTGGAGCCGTAGATGCGGCTGGTGCTGCTTGTGCTACTGGAGCCGCTGCAACTGCTTGAACCGGTGCTGCAACCAGACCTGTTGCTTTTTCCATCTCGATCTCAAAACCGTCTCTAGTGATTTTGATCTTTGAAAGACCACTTTCGTCAAACTTAGTGATAAGTGCGTTAATTTGCTTGTTTTCCATAGTTAAAGGCTCCTAAATAGCTTCTGAACACCTCTACCCTCTCAAAAAGGGGTCGTAAGTGCTCTTAAATTTAATGCGATATAATAACACACTTACTATTAATAGAAGTAATTTATACTTCTAAGCAGACTTTAAAAAACAGACTTTTAATGATGTTTTTTACATATTTACACACATATTAAAGGAATATAATGGGTTTAAAAGCAGATACATGGATTAGAGAGCAGGCTGTAGACAAGGGGATGATCACACCATTTTGTGAAGACCAGGTGGGTAAGGGTGTTGTCTCTTACGGTCTAAGTTCTTACGGTTATGACATCCGTGTCAGTAACGAGTTCCAGATCTTTACCAACCTCAACTCAACTGTGGTAGACCCAAAACATTTTGATGACGCCAATGTTGTGGACTTTGAAGGCGATGTCTGTATCGTGCCTCCCAACTCATTTGCTCTTGCACGAACAGTAGAATACTTCAAAATCCCTCGTGATGTGTTAGCGATCTGTCTTGGAAAATCTACGTATGCACGCTGTGGGATCATTGTCAATGTCACCCCTTTTGAGCCAGAATTTGAAGGCCACATCACTATAGAGATCTCTAACACCACACCACTGCCTGCTAAGATCTATGCCAATGAAGGGATCGCACAGGTTCTCTTTTTACAAGGAGATGAAGCCTGTGAGACCTCTTATGCAGATAAAAAAGGAAAATACCAAGGTCAAGAGGGTATCACCCTGCCAAGGATCCTTGCATAAAACCTCTGTACAAAGCTCTGGTCGAACTCTTTTTATTAGGAGGGATGCTACTCCCTTTTATCATCAGTTTTGTAGACATCTCTATACGTAGTGTGTTACAAGAGGCACTCTCTGCCAACATGTTAATGTACTTGAGTTTTAGTAGTTTGCTGTTTATGTATGGCATAGGCTATTTTTTTCTCTGGAGAATGTTTGCCAAACGCAGAGAGATCGCCCTTCAAAAACTTCTTGAATTTGGGACGATGTTGATCATTATCAGCGACCTGCTGATGTATGCTTCACTCTACCAGGCGGGCAATGTTCTCTCCAACTTTATCTGGCTGGGTTTTTACCTCCTGCTCATTGCATTTTTTTATATATTGGGCAAGCAAAGTATTAACCATTTTCAAACCAACGAAACGCTATAATTCCGTTAAACATAATCTTAAGGAAACGACATGCTACACGAATACAGAGATATCATCACACACATGAAAGAAAATGGCAACGAGAACGCACACTTTTTACATATCTTCGAAAAGCACAATGAGCTTGACGATAAGATCGCAAAAGCAGAAAATGGTGACATCCCCATGACAGACCTTGAGCTTGAAGCACTTAAAAAAGAGAAGCTGCTTCTTAAAGACGAAGCCTATGGCATCTTGATGAAGTACAAAAAAGAGCACAGCCTCTAATGACTTTCTGACGGATACGCTTATCCGTCACTCCCGCAAAAGTAAACATCCGCAAGTTCCATTTTCCAATTACCTCTATTTTTCATTCCTATTTTTTTAAATCAACTCGAATAGCAGCATATTGTGATTTGTGATTTGTGATTTGTGATTTTCAAGATGACGGGTGCCACCTTAAAGTGAGGTGATTTGGGGAAGCGGACCATCACATGGATGGTCCTGGAAAATCAATATCACTGTGTAAAATCTGGAAGGTAGACGACGTTGGTTGCTCCGGAGAGAGGGGCACATTCGCCACTCATGTCGTCAAGCTGGCAGTAATGTATATCGCGATGGTAGGCTTTTGGCGTAATTGCGATGGTGAGGCTGAGACTGTCATCTGGATTTGGGTCGAGGAGATTGTCACAAGTAGCATTGAACGCTTGGCGTGTATCGATGGCAACTCTCATGTCCTGTGTGATCGTGACGGCGCAGGCGATTGGCGAATAATTGGTATCGACTATAAGTTTGGTATCGTCATCAAAGAGGAAGCTGACATCGGCGTAGGTCTCGTCTATACTTAGAGTGCTGCATCCGTTGCCGCTGCATGTTGGTGTATATCGCTGTGATTCACCTTCGAGCGGCACGTGTGTCGAGAGCATAGGGTAGCCCTGCGCATTGTTTTGGTGCTGCTCATCCGGGTAGAGACATTGGTTGAGATTGTCAGCACGGTAAAGATCGACGGCACCCTCGGCAAGAACAATGTTATCGACAGAAACAGCTGAGGCGCTGATAGTGTACTCGTCGGCTACTATATCGTTGTGATGAAAGGTGTAGTTAATGCTGGCCTGCCACATGTAATCGCATCCTACGACCTCCTCCGGACGGCTGTCCTGACAGTCAAGATTCTGTTCGTGGCGCCAGGAGTCTTCACGGATATAAGGATCTATGCTGCCGTCACCGTAGAGATGAATATTGAACACTTCGCGCGCTTTTTCATCGATATTGGAATTCTCTTCAACAAAAGAGCCTTGATAGACATTAAGTTCGTCGTTTTCATGAAACTTATAGGTTTTCCATTGGGCATTGTCGGCGGTAGAGAGCAGAGAAAACCCATCCAGCATACCGAAGTCCGATATGCCGGAATAGGTATAAAAAGGAATGGTACCGCTCTGTCCGTTGTAGTTGTATTCGAGTTCGATGCTGCCGTCGTTGGCAGCGTCCAGGCTTGTAACCCAGGTTTGGATCTGACTGCTTATGCCGCCAGTTCCGTTGTCATCAAGATCACACGTCTCTACGATAGTTTTGAATTTGACATTGTCACCGGCCTGGTTGCCGCGCATCGTATGTGCGATGTAGTTCGCTTTGAAGTGATCGGCTGCCGCTTGTTTTGAGACAGCCGTTTTGCCGGAAGTTGTAATGTAGTCTTCGACATGGGCAGCATCGAACGCTTCTGTGGTAGTCAACGCCGAGCAGAGGCTCGGATCGATCGTAATAGCGTCACTGACATCGCCATCATCGTCGACTGAGATGAGCAGACGTGCAAGCGCGATGGTGTCGTTGTCATTGTAGTCTTCTTTATTCTTGCCTAGAATATCCTGGGGATAGACGATGTCGGTGGAAGACTGGCTGATACTGCCGAGGGTGATGTTGCAGAGTTTGAAGGTAACAGGCAGGGTATCACAGCTGAAATGACCGTCGCTGTCCGTCGTACCACTATTTCCACCAGCACATTCATAGTCAAGACCAACTACCTTGGCATCGACCAGATAACCGCTTGTTTTACTGCTTTGGGGTGGTGGGTTACTGCCTGCACCCCCGGCACTGTCACCCCCGCCTCCACTACAGCCTACTATCACAGCAAGTGCTATCACTGCTGTTGTCGCCAATAAGATTTTCGCTCTTTTCATTTTATATTCCTTGTTCCCAGAATTTTACTCTGTAACCATTATAAAAGGTCCGCGTTGCAAAAACGTTGCAAAAATGAAATTTGTGACTTGTGACTTGTGACTTGTGACTTGTGACTTGTGACTTGTGACTTGTGACTTGTGACTATGGAAGGTGACGGGTGTCACCTTAAAGTAAGGCAGTTTAGAGCACTAGTCGTTTAAAAACTCGACAACCTTGACCGGTGGTCTGCCAATGATGGCCCGGTTGCCTTTGATGACGATCGGACGCTCTATCAGCTTGGGAAAACGCACCATCGCACGGATGAGCACACCCTCATCACCGACATCTTGGAGCTTAAGCTCTTTAAAAATGTCCTCTTTGGTGCGCATCAGGTCGAGGGCATCGATGTCGAGCTTGAGCAGCAACTGCTTGATAGTCTCTTCGTCAAGGTCGGCCTCAAGGTACTTGACCACCTCCACCTCGACACCACTCGCCTCCAACAGCTTCATCGCCTCACGCGATTTTGAACAACGTGGGTTATGCCATATCTGTACTTCACTCATAAACAACTCCAAATTTTAAATATGGAAAATAATAGCGAAGTCGCTCTAAAAAGAAGTGTAGTTTTTAAAAAGAGTGAGAAGGTTAAGCAAAGATGAGCGGAAAGCGAAGCGGAGAAACTCCACCGTATAATTTAGTCTTCTATGCTCGAGAGTTTATTGTCTTTAAAGTGATAGATAATTGTGTCTTGCGCATATCCACGTTGGAATTTCCAGTATTTCCAGTCATCCATACCTTTCCAGTCTGGTGTCACATGTGCTGGTGGATAACCTATGGCCAAGATAACAGCTTCTTTACTCATACCAACTTCAGCCTTATTGGACTTGATCGCTGTTTGTTCTGCTTCAGTAAACTTGGAGAGGTCTACTTTTTCAGTCCCAAAATAACGGTCCATCATCTGATCCATATTGGTCTTAGAGTAACGTGGATTGTTGCGAAGATAGTAACGTTTGTCATTGTATGAAAAAGACAACTGCTTGGAGTTGATGTCTTCATAAAAGACAACACTGTTTACGGGGATAGGAAAACCAAGGGTGTAGTTCAGTGTGTTGATCCCACTTCCCTGTGCAAACATCCCTACCTGTGTGTTCATCTGTGCATGTTGATCCACCTGCTTTTGGTGTTCTGGTGTCACACCGGCACCACCACAACCACTTAGACCCATACCCATAAGCCCAATAACACTTCCCAAAACAACCTGTTTTACTAAGTAATTCATTTTTCATCCTTTAAGAGTTTATAAAGAGTATATCTACTCTTCTTTTAATATTGTATATTGCTAGCGTTGCAAAAGCGTTGCAAAAATACAGAAGATGGTTGTAAAAAGAAATTTAAATATATAAAGGGCATTTCTAAAGCAACAGGAAGAGAAGATAATATGTCTACATCAATGTTTAAAGCCTAAAATCTAAAACGGTAACCATACCCAGCAAGGGTCTCGATAAACTGGTACTTTAACTTCACACGGAGTCGTGAGACCAAACTCCTACGGGTGTTTTCATTAGGAGGTTTTTCGGGCCAAAGTCGATTTTCCATGGTATATATATCTACCACTTGTTGGTTTGCTTCTAAAAGTAAGGCTAAAAACTCTGTCTCTTTTCGTGTCAGATGTACATAATTTCCACAACAAAGCAACTCCTGTGTCTCAGGGTTATAGCTAAACTCATCATTGATGATGATCGCACCTTTTTGCTCTTTTTGTACCATATCCTTTGTACGCATCAATGCTATTTTAAGAGAAGCAGCCAACTCTTTTCGATTAAAAGGTTTGGCCAGATACGCCGCAGGATTAGTCGAAACAGCCCGTTCTATACTCTCATCATCATTAAATGCTGTAATGTAGATAATAGCTGTCTCTTTTTTTTTCTGAATCTCCTGGGCCAATGTGATCCCGTCTATATCACCTTTTATGTGCACATCCATCAAAATAATACTGGGGATATACTTGGCAAACATCTCACATGCGTCCTCTGCATTGGAAACCCGTCCTACAACCTCATAACCCAGATTTTTGACATAAGATGAGAGTTCCATAGCAACAATACTCTCATCTTCAACAATCATGACTTTTGCACTCATACTACAAACCTTACCATGTAATGGGAACCGTTAGTGTTGTCTAACTCTAAACTACCCTCTAACTGATCTTCAACCAGTGTCTCTACCAAAGAGAGACCCAAATGCTTTGCATCTCTCTCTGTTTTATTATACCCTTTTCCTTCATCACACACCTCCAGCAGATAAACCTGCCCCGAAGCTGTGAGTTTTACATAGATGGTTCCGCCATTTTTATTGTAAGCATACTTCAATGCATTGGAGACCAGTTCATTAATGATCAGCCCCACATATACAGCCTCTTTTAGAGGTAGATTGGCATTCACATCACTTTTAAGTACTATGTTTAAATCACATAAAGAACCCTCCATACTCTCTATATAATCTTGAACATAAGCAGACATATCCACACGTTCATCTCCTGAACTCTGGTACAGAAGTTCATGGGTCCTCGCAATAGCACCTATACGACCCTCTAACTTTTCAAGCATCCTGTTTTCTTCCTCACAGGTAGCATGATCGTGTTGTAGTCTTATCAGTGAAAGTATAAGTTGTAGATTGTTTTTTACCCTATGGTGAAGTTCTCTAAAAAGTAACTCTTTTTGTTTGATGGTCTGAGAGAGTGTTGCGGTCTTCTCTTTAACCTCATTTTCAATGATATTTTGACGTAAATTATACTCCAGCATAAAGTCATCATGTAGTTTCTCTTTCTCTTCTTGGACCAAGCTAAACCGGTCTACAAAAGCGAGAAGGAGTAACATCGCCTCCAAACTAGTAGCCCACAGTAACAGACTCGGCAACTTATGCATACCGCTTATGAGACCTAAGGTGTCGGCGATCATCAACAGATAAGCAAAGACCAACACCATCCATCCCGCAATAAAGAACCGGGCCTGTTTTACACCTGCTTTATAGATATATATACCTGCTGCCGTATTAAAGATGATAAAAGCTAAACCGATTAAAACAGAAAACTCGGGAAAATAAAAATAGGGTGTCCCCACTATCGGCATGCTGATCAGCAATACTATTATAATTGTCTGATAGGTCCGATGGATCTTGGTAAACCGCTGGGTTCCTAAAAAGTGCATCGCATACCAGGCAGCAGCTATAATCATAAAATTTATTTTAGGAACAGCAATAAGGTTGTCTATCTCTATAAACCACTGCGGTGCATAAAGTGGTAAAAGACCAACATAGGTCATCTGTTGAAAAAGCAGTGTTATAAGGTAAAGCGCATAGTAGAGATAACTGACATCTTTAAGATATATGTAAAGTATGACAGAGAGGCCCAATAAAGCGCTCAACACACCCAAAAAAAAGATAATACCATTTTGTCTTACATGCTCATCACTATGGTATTGCAGTGGTGACTTGAGTTGTATTTCAAACTGTAGTGCCGTGGTACTGTTTTGTAACTTGAGATAGATCTCTTTATGGCTATCGGGTAAGATCTTGATTTTAAAAGAGGGATAGATATGCTTTTCAAGCTTGTTTACATGCAACATACCACGTATTTCAGTACGTTGTTCGTCATACAAAGTAATATATTCCATACGTGGATTGTCGACCTCTATAATACGTTCTACACTGTTTGGTGAGGGGTTGTACAGCTCAAGATGGACCCACACCGCTGTCTTGGCGTCAAAAGCACGATTGATATAATCTTGATTGAGAGGTTTGAACTTTTTTTTCTTAACCTCATTAAAAGAGCGCGCTACTTGATCATAATAGACACTGCTCTGCTCTAAAAGCGACTGTGGTGTCTTAGAGACATCAATGACACCAGCAACAAGTGACACCGAAAAGATACAGCATAAAAGAAAAAGAGAGAATTTTTTCATGAGATGATTATACGCCACTTTTATAAAAGGTTCTTGTTGATCCAGTGCGATAGAACATATAGTCCCCAGACATGCTGCTTGAAGCTTCCCCTTTTTCCTCGAACGATGTACTCCTGAAGTACTTCTGCGTTAAAAAGTCCCGTCTGCTTGTTGACTTTTTCTATAAGATCGATCTTTCCCGAAGCCACCAGCCACTCCATATAGGGATTGGAAAACCCTTTTTTCTTTCGCGCTATGACCTCTTGAGGAAGGTACTTGGAAGCTACCTTTTTTAAAAGATCTTTGGTCACACCGTTTTGGTAACGTAGTCTTGGGTCAATTCTAAACACTGTTTCCGCTAAATTATGATCTAAAAATGGTGTACGCGACTCTATGGAGTGCGCCATAGAGACCCTGTCAAGTTTTGTTAAGAAGTGCTCTGCTTGAAAGAGTTGCAAGTCAATATAACTGTACCAGAGACTTGGATCACTGTGTGGACTCTGCTCAAACTTTTGATGGTAAGGTTCTAAAAAGCGTAGGCCATCTCCATCTTTAATGTTTTGACGTAAGATCATGTTCTTCTGGAGGTCCGTAAACTTCTCTCCTGAGGTCCGAAAAAGCAGTTGATCATCAAAGATCCGTTTGTACCACTCCCACTCACGGTTCATGGAGAAGTTGGAACGAAAATACTTTTTGAGCCAGTTTTTGTGTTGAAGTGTCGCAGCTTTTTCAATGTCAAGATACTCAAAATATTGGCGATACCCTAAAAAGAGTTCATCGCTCCCTTCACCACTCATGACGACTTTGTAGCCCTCTTTTTTGATCCCCTCAAAAAGCAGATAAAGCGGGATCGCCGCAGGATCGTTCAGAGGTTCATCCATCGCCTCGAAGACCTTTTCACTCGCCCCCATAAAATCATCTTGCGTAATTTCTATAGCCCTGTTGCTCACCCCTAAAGCATCCGCTGTAAACTTGGCATTGGTACGTTCATCATAGTTTTGATATTCGGCATATCCCAGAGTGAAAGTTTGAAGTGAAGTCCCCTGTTCTTTGGCGATCGCCCCGATCAGAGCACTGTCAATGCCTCCCGATAGTAATGAAGCCATAGGAACATCTGCACTCAAACGCAGTCGCATACTCTCTATGAAACCACTTTCAATTTTTTCAGTCGCCTCTCTCTCTTGAGTAATAATGGATGAGGGGGTGTCTAAGAGTGAGTAATAAGATTTAACCTCCACCTCCTCACCATCAAAATGCAAGATCTCTCCAGAACCCAGTTTTTTAATCCCTTTGAAAAAGGTGTGTGGAGGCGTGGGTGCCAAAAATCCAAGATAGCTGCTGAGAGCATCTTTGTTGAGACTCTTTTTGTTCAAAAATGGAGTAAGACCTTTAATTTCGGAAGCAAAGAGAAACTGCTCCCGATTTTGCAGGTAATACAGTGGCTTTTTACCCAGGCGATCTCTTATGAGATAAAGATCTTTACCATCAAGCAGTGCAATAGCGAACATCCCAACCAGATGGTCGACAAACTTCAAACCCCACTTTTCGTAAGCTGCTAAAAGAACCTCTGTATCTGAGTCACTTTTAAACGAAAACTCTTGGGCAAGTTCCTGGCGTAAAGCCTTATGATTATAGATCTCCCCATTAAAACTCAGTAGGACTTCTCCATGCTTCATAGGTTGATGTGCTGTTTTATCTAAAGCAATGATACTCAGTCGGTTATGTGCAAAAAAGAGTCGTTCCTGTTCAACGATACCACAGTGGTCAGGGCCACGATGGGCCATAGCTGAAAGGGCCTGACGTGCCTGAGCAGGGTTGAAATCGCCAATGATCCCGAAGATTGCACACACTAGGGGTTCCTTTGGAAAAATTTTGAATTTTGAATTTTGAATTTCAAATGAAGTGCACTTTGCATAACGTCTGTCATATTATTTCTATTTTCCATTAACCATTTCCCTTTTTCTTTTCAAGAAAAACTGTAAAGTCCCGCTCAAGATAACCGCTCTTTATCTGGCATTTTACACCCAGTTCGTCGGCAAGTGCTTCTATCTCTTCTGGATTGAAATAGTTGTAAACCATGGAGTCATCCTCACCTTCTAACAGGTTGAAAACAAAACCCCTCTCAGAAGCGTCCAAACAGCGTTGAATAAAGAGCATTGTCTCCTCTCTCGTCAAGATGTTCATCGCCCCGCTGCAAAGATAATAGTCAGCTTTGGGCAGAGACATACTCAGTACATCACCCTCACAGACATTGATACCTTTCGCTTGTGCCGCTTCAGCCATCGAGGCCATGATCTCTACGCCAAGATACGCTTTGAAGGGTAGCCTGTTATCATTCAGATAGCCATACAAAGCACCGAATCCACAACCGACATCAACTAAAGAGGTGCTCTCATCCAGCTCTAAAAAGTCTAACAGCACCTTGAAACGTCTGTACTGCGTTTGTTGAGAGTTCCAGTGAACACCCTGAGCACTGTCCCCATGGCGTGCAACAACCTCATCATAATATTTGCTGTTATCTATACGACTCATAGCCGTATTATAGTAAAATACAACCAAACCTAAAGGCCGCTCTATGTCAGAAAGCACCCACTTCCAAAACACGCCGTTAAAGACGACTGTTCAAGCCAACAAAAAGTTCGCCTACTGTAGCTGCGGTCATTCCGGTCAATTCCCCAAATGTGATGGTGCACATAAAACATATGGTGGCAAACCCATCAAGTTCACGTTGGACAGAGATAAAGAGCTGTTGTTATGCCGATGTGGAAAGTCTAAAGCCCTGCCACACTGTGACGGCACACATTTAGTCAACTCATAAAGGACTCCTATGTCAAGAAGCAACGCTATACACGTACTTGAACTCGGCGGCACCCTCTTCGTCCCCGCTTCACATAAAAACTTGCAAGCCATCCTCTCCGGCCAAAAGTACCCAGACCTGCGCTCCGTCGTCATCGATTTTGAAGATGGTTTGGCAAACAGCAACCGAGAAGAGGCACTCGAGCATCTTGATACCACTTTAGAGAACCTGCACGAGACAAAACTGCTTCGTTTTATCAGACCACAAAATCCGAAAATGCTAAAAGCATTTATGCAACGCAAGAATATTGAGAAGATCGACGGTTTTATCCTCCCGAAATTTGATCTGGAAAATGCAATTGAGTACTTAACCCTAATTAAACATTTTAGATTTATGCCCAGCATCGAAGGAAATGAGCTCTTCGACATACAAAAGCTCCAACAACTGCGAGAGATCCTGATACCTTACACAGAACAGCTTATCTGCATCCGTTTCGGCGCTCAGGACATGCTCCGCCAACTCGGCCTAAAACAACATGGAAGTATCTATGATATGCTTCTGCCATCACATATTATTACCAATCTCATTACCACCTTTAAACCCTATGACTTCGAGATCAGTGCCCCGGTCTATCCTGACTTTTCTGACACAGAAGGCTTTTTAAAAGAGGTGACCTACGAACTGCAAAACGGTCTCATTTCAAAGACCATCATCCACCCCATACAGATCGAACTAGTGAACAAGGCTTATCAGATCAGTCAGAAAGAGCTCGAGGCAGCCAAGCAGGTACTCTCAAAAAGTGATGGCATTTTTAACCTTGATGGACAGATGGGAGAGAGGAAGACACAAAACAGTTGGGCTAAAAACATTGAAAAACGTCTGAATATCTATGGTTTTCGAACACAGTAATTGGCTTTTGACCCTATCTTAATACAAATCTAATATAATATATCCATATTAAACTATGGATTCTTGATGAAAATAGCAATTATTGGCCTCGGTTATGTTGGCCTGCCCCTCGCACATGCTTTTGCCAAAAAATATGACGTTGTCGGTTTTGATATCAATACTGCCCGGATTGAAGAGCTTAAAAATGGTCATGACCGTACACTGGAGCTTGACGAACAACAACTTCAGGAGGTCTCTGCACGCTTGCATTACGAAACTGACCCCGAAGCGATCAGAGATGCCAATATCTATATCGTTACAGTTCCAACTCCTATTGATGCTTCTAACCGACCTGACTTGACACCACTGATCAAATCTTCTGAAACTGTAGGCAGTGTCTTAAAAAAAGATGACATCGTCATCTATGAGTCTACTGTTTATCCAGGTGTGACGGAAGAGGTCTGTGTCCCTGTTTTGGAAAAGACATCTACACTTGTCTTTAACCAGGACTTCTTTGCAGGTTACTCACCCGAGCGGATAAATCCCGGCGATAAAGAGCATACCGTTACCAAGATCTTGAAAGTCACCTCAGGCTCCACACCTGAGATCGCTGACCAAGTCGATGCCCTCTATAGAAGTGTTATCACCGCCGGAACATACAAGGCAACGAGTATAAAAGTAGCAGAAGCCTCCAAGGTCATCGAAAACACCCAACGAGATGTCAACATCGCACTCATCAACGAACTCTCTCTCATCTTCAACACCATGGGCATCGACACCAACGAAGTCATCAATGCCGCAGCGACCAAATGGAACTTTATCAAACTGACACCAGGTCTCGTTGGCGGTCACTGTATAGGTGTTGATCCATACTATCTTACCTACAAGGCGGAAGAGTTGGGTTATAAACCCAACCTTATCCTGGGTGCACGACAGATCAACAATGGCATGGGCAAACACATCGCAGAACAGACCGTGAAGATGATGATCCAAAAAGACAAAAAAATAAAAAATGCCAAGATCCTGATTCTCGGCGTGACCTTTAAAGAGGACTGTCCCGATATGCGTAACACCAAGGTTGTTGACATCATTGAAGAGCTCAAAGCCTATAACTGCCAAGTCGATGTGTATGATCCATGGGTCGATCCCAATGAAGAGAAACAGCACTACAAACATGGCATCATCGCCAACCCTTTTGAAAGTGCTGACACCTACGATGCAATTATAGTTGCAGTTGCCCATCAGCAGTTCAAACAGCTTAAAACTGCTGATTATGAAAAGATCTCTAACGGAGATGCTGTACTTATCGATATTAAAGGGATTATTGAAAACCCTACATGGAGACTCTAATGAATGATATTAAAAACTTTGCGCTTATGGGCGCAGCGGGTTACATTGCACCAAGACATATGAAAGCCATTAAAGAGACAGGCAATAACCTTGTAGCGGCCCTCGATCCTTACGATGGTATCGGCATTATGGACAGCCACTTTCCACAAGCAGACTTTTTTACTGAGTTTGAACGTTTTGACCGTTTTGTCGACCAATGGCATAGAGATACGGGTAAAAAAATCGATTACATGTCTATCTGCTCTCCCAACTATCTGCACGACTCCCACATCAGGTTCGCACTAAGAAGCGGTGCAGATGCCATCTGTGAAAAGCCACTGGTTCTCGATCCTCACCATATCGATCAGCTCAAAGTTATCGAAAAGGAGAGTGGACAGCGTGTCTATAATATTTTACAGTTACGACTGCACCCTTCTATTATCGCACTTAAAGAGAAGGTAGCAAATGAACTTGTCCAAAACCCAAACAAGATCTATGACATCGATCTGACCTATCTTACTTCTCGCGGCAAATGGTACTTTACCTCATGGAAAGGCCATCAAGAGAAGTCCGGTGGCATCGCTTCCAACATCGGGGTACACTTTTACGACATGCTCTGCTGGATCTTTGGAGATGTCAAAGAGAACATCGTCAACGTTAAGACAGCAGACTGTAATGCTGGTACCTTCAAACTCAAAAATGCCAACGTCAGATGGTTTTTGTCCGTCAATTATGACTATATTCCTGAAGAGATCAAAGCACAGGGACAGCGTACTTACCGTTCCATCACTGTAGATGGTGACGAGATAGAGTTTTCTGGCGGATTTACTGATCTTCATACCAAAAGCTATGAACATATCCTCAGTAGTGGAGGTTTTGGTCTTGATGAAGCTTATGGTTCGATCCGTACTGTCTCTACCATCAGAAACCTGGAGCCTGTTGGTCTTAAAGGAGAGTACCATCCGTTTTGTAAAAAGGTACTGGGCTAATGTCTGAGTACTTTGCACACGAATCTGCTTATATAGATGATAATGTCAATATAGGGGAAAATACTAAAATTTGGCACTTCTCTCATATATTATCCAACACAACTATAGGGGAGAACTGTTCATTTGGACAGAACTGTGTAGTGGGTCCAAAAGTCACTATAGGCAGTGGTGTCAAAGTACAAAACAACATCTCCATCTATGAAGGAGTAGAGGTCGAAGATGATGTCTTTCTCGGCCCTTCTATGGTCTTTACCAACATTATCAATCCCAGAAGCTTTATCGTCAGACGAGAAGAGTTTAAAAAGACCCTTCTCAAAAGAGGCTGTTCAGTGGGTGCCAATGCGACCATCGTTTGTGGTGTCACTATAGGTGAGTATGCTCTTATTGGTTCTGGTGCCGTCATCAACAGAGATGTCAAGCCTTATGCTCTTATGGTAGGTGTGCCTGCCAAGCAGATCGGTTGGGTTTCAAAAGCAGGCAATACACTCTCTTTTGATGAAAATGATGAAGCCATAGATACTTTTGACAATTCAAAATACAAGATTATAGATAATACACTGGAGACTCTGTAATGCAGATAGACTTCGCCAACCTGAAACTACAGTACCAGATGTA
>WGDB01000067.1 GCA_015493495.1 Helicobacteraceae bacterium
TCGCACGAAACTTTGAAGAGAGTGCTATTACGATACTGCGAGCGAATAATGGACTCGAAGCCGTGGAGATGGTAAAAAAAGGTGGTATAGACCTGGTGTTGATGGACATACGTATGCCTGTGATGAATGGATATGAGGCAGCTAAAGAGATTAAGAGCTTTAGTGATGTTCCTATCGTAGCCCTGACTGCTTCTGTTATGGACAATGAATTTGAAAATGGTAAGCGTGAGGATTTTGATGGATATCTTCGCAAACCTGTACTACGTACATCACTCTTTAGTGCGATTGGTAAGTTTTTAAGTTACGAAGAACTTACAATAGAAAATCATGAAGAGAAAGTAGCACTGCTCTCTGAAGATGCCAAACAAGATATAGAGCAGATCCTTCATGAGATGGCAACGGTAATTACACCTCTCTATGAGAGTGCCAAACGCTCAAATAAGATTACAGACATAAGAGCATTTAACGATGCAGTAGATGCTTTAGCAAACCGTTATAAGCTACCTGCCTTGGAAGTTTATACCACAGAGTTGTATGAAGCTATTGATGCCTTTGATATTATGAAGATGCAAGGGCTTTTAAGAGAGTATGAACGTATAGAAAAAGAGATGACCTCTCACTAAAGAGTATCTCTAAAATAAAAGGAAAATAGATGGCAATAGCAACATGGGCAATAGAAGTTAAAGATAAAAATAGTTTGAACAAGATGATAGACAAGGTTCAAAAAGGGGAGATCGAAGAGATCTTTTTATGTCAACTTTCACAAGAAGGTGCGGTGATGGAAAACTTGAAAGAGGGCAGTCTTATCGCTATTGTCTCGATTAAAGATAACAAACTAAAAACACCACTTATAAAGTTTGGAAAAAATGTTCTTTTGGATGATCTTGATGACAGTTATTTTGATATAGACGATGAGGGTGCAGCACTTAAAGGGGTTGTCTACCCAGAGTCAGAGGATGACGAACTTAAGATGCTAGAAGGGCTCTCTTAAGCCACACGCTTTTTTCTGTCAAACAAGAGTACTGCTGTGACAGCACTAAAAGCACCAAAAAAGACAATAGCGTAGCCTGTTGGCAGATCGAGATAGAATGAGCTTATGATGGCGCCTATTCCAAACAGTGAACCACTGAAGAGTGCAACGAAGTAGGGTCTAAAACGTTGCTGGACCATAGCAATAAGTGCTGGAGCGATGAGCAGGACGAAGACGACCAAAACACCTGCTAACTGAACAGATGATGTGACTGTTACTGCCAAGAGTACAAAAAAAAGCAGTTCATTTACAAGCCCTTTGGTCCTTGGCAGCACAAACAGTAAGATCACACCTATGATAGCGTAGATGATGGTGCTGTGAATAATACTATCTGTAGAAGTAAAAAGGATATCAGTAGCGAGAAGTTCTCGAAAATGCTCCATTCCCTCAGGACTTTGACTTAAGACTAACATCACCCCACTGGCACCCAAAACATACAGCAGTCCTATAAAAGCTTCGATGTAACGTAGACGCTGCACCGCAAAGGTAATGAGTCCTGCACCGAGCAGTGCAAAGGCTAAGGTCCAGAGGTAGAGGTGTTCTGCATGAAAAAGTCCAACACTGATAGCGGAACCGAGTGCGGCGATTTGGCCAATGGCCAGGTCGGTAAAGATGATTCCCCGCTCGATGATACGCAGTCCAAACCAGCTGTGAATGGAGACCAAAACAACGACCAGGAATGCGACGGGAGCGAGGATCTCCATCATTACTGTGTAATCCGCTTGATCATAGTGTCGTAGAGATGGGTCAATGTGTCCGCTTCGTGAACAGCATCGACATCATGTGGCATCAAGATCTCTTTGGCTCCTGTTTTCTCTGCAATGTATTTGGCAGTTTTTGAGCTGTGGTAGACATCCTGCAGGATCAGTTTGACATTATGGGCTTTCATGTACTTTATAAGCTCAAGGGTGTGACGTGATGAAGGGTTGATGCCCGGAAGCGGTTCGATGTTACCAACACTCACCAGACCATAACGTTTGAGGAAATAGTTGAAAAGTTCATGATATTGTATAAGCTCTGTCCCTTTCATTGGCGCCATCTCTTTTTCCCATCGCGCCAGATTGATCTGCCACTTTTTCTCAAAGGTAGTAGCATTATTTTGATACTCAGTACTGTGATCGGGATCTATTTCAGAGAGACGCTGGGCAATAGCATTGGCCAATTTAGGCATGACATAAGGATCAGTCACGTAGTGCGGGTTGCCCTCGGGATGAATGTCTCCATTGGCACGGCTGACTGAAGTAGGTTTGTCAATGAGGGTGAGAAACTGGCTCAGGTCTAAAAAGCCCTTGGTTCCGGGCTGTATGTGACGGTTATGCGACTGACGGATGAGTGGCGGCATCCAACCGATCTCAAGACCTCCACCGTTGATGATGAGCAGGTCGGCACGGGAGACCTGACGGATAAGAGAGGGACGCGGTACAACGAAATGTGGATCCCAGTTGCCTTTGGCAAGTGTGACGATCTCGACCTTGTCTCCACCGACGGTTTTTGTCAAGGCGGCGATGAACGGGTAGCTGACAGCAACATTGATCTCAGCTAAGAGCGCGCTGTTTAGTAGTAATAGAGTAAGTAGTATTTTTTTCATCATAAGACCTTAAAAAGAGTGTGCGCCATGCGAACCAATGGCGAGGTTGATTTCAAGTATAAAGGTGTCAATATCTTTATAGTTGCCAGTTGTGGTGTCTGTAAATGCGCTGTTGTGGGCATACTGCGCGCGAATACGTGAAAATTCGCTTGGATTGTACTCCAGCATGGCTGTGTAACGGTTGCGCATTTTGTCAGGATCAAGCTCCTGGCTGTCATGGAAGATGGTGTCAAAACGCAGACCTGTTCGCCAGTTTTGGTTATAGGCGTAGACAAGCTGGGAGTAGGCACCGCGTTGGGTCTCATCGACAGCAGCAAGTGTCGTGGTGTTGTCACCGCTTGTGTCACGCTGCAGCACTTCACTCTGCCAGCTGAGGTAGGAGTAACTGTCGAAGTAGTTCTTGACCAAGAGATCGGCACCGTAGACAGTGGTCTTACCGTCAAATCCATCTACTCCAATATCATCAGCTGTTTTGGTTGCACCATGTGCAGCACTTAGACCAAAAAGTATGGTGGCATCCCTGATGTCAAAAGAGTTTTTGAGATAACCGATATAGAGTGCAGGCTCTGTTGCAGCTTTGACCTCTGTATTACTGGTGCCATCCGTAAAGCTCTCATTAACAAAGCTTCCCTCTTTACCGCTCTGCATCACTTCGACACCGGCCATCATATACCAAGGTGTCGGTGCGAGCCACTGCAGCTGCAGTCCGATATGGTTGAGCCCTTCAGGGGTTAAAAAAGCATTGTAGACCAAGGGTGCGTCAGCAAAATCCCAGACATGCTGATGCTGCTTGTTTAGACGACCGAAACTGGACTTGAATTTTCCGCCTTTAAGCTGAAAAGACCAGGGTAGAGAGGTGGTTGTAAAGTATGCCTCCTCAATCTCAACGCCTTCTGTATTAAAGTGAAAGACACCGTCAAGTGTGAATGCCTGGTCGACATCGGAGTGTAAAGAGAGTTCCGCGTAGTTGAGGTTTAAGCCACTGTTAGCGTTGAACTCGTTGTATTCTGGCAGCTCAGAGCCGGCCAATGCATAGTTTTCCATCTCGTCATCACTGACACTGCGATTAACGTAAGAGCCATCGATGATAAGAGAGACATCGGGCACAAAGGCGCTTTGGTTAAAACTGGAACTGTAGTTGGTATAGGTAGATTCTGCACTTAAGAGCAATGGCATCAAGGCCATGGTTAAAACTGTTTTTTTCATAATAATCCATTGTTACTACATAAAAATAGGTAGTATTAGTTTTGTAAATTGTTGATAATATAGGTTTGGGTATTTATGAAAAAAGGGGAGGTGCGCGCGCTGAAAATGCACTGTTTTCTTGGTATAGATAGTTTGTTTTAGGAAGATGGATCTCTTCAAAAAGGGTGGTAAGTGCTGTTAGGTCGAGTGCTTCTGTCGGAACAAGTCCATTGTCATTTTGCACCAGTGTACATATCTGACAATCACTGCTACTATGATGTGGAGCAAGTTCATGGAGACTTGTGGCAATGGTGCTGATAACAAAAAGTATCGCTATAAACGACTGTAAAGACCATTTCATAGAGATATTTTAACATAGAGTTGGTTACAAGGAGGTGACGCGATTTTTTCCGGATCGCTTAGCAGCATAGAGTGCTTGGTCTAAACGTTCAAAAAGTGTCTCTTTGGTGTCTTTTTTTCTACATCCTGTGACACCAAAACTACTGGTGATCTTACAGTCTATACCAATATCAAGTTTACTGATCTCCATACGTAGGATCTCTGCTGTTTTGATCGCATTTTCTTGGGATGTCTGTGGTAACAGCAGTAAAAACTCTTCGCCACCCCAACGTACAAAAACATCGTCGCGACGGATCTTGTGAGTGATGATATTACTAAGTAAGATAAGTACACGGTCTCCGGTGAGGTGTCCATAGTTATCATTGACCAATTTAAAGTCATCTATATCTAACAAGATAAAAGCACAGTCAGTGCCCTCTCGAGCATGAGCATCTAAGTGCTTTTGGTATATGTACTCCAGATAGCTTCTGTTGTAGGCACCGGTGAGTTTGTCATGGTTGGCCTGATACTCAAAGCGTTTGGCTTGCTGTTCTATCTCTGTGACATCTGTCATGGAGATCAAAAAGCTTTCGTTAGGAAGCTCACTCAGGTTGAGTTTCAGCACTCTTTTTTGCTGAGATGCAGCATGAATGACAACTCCTAGAATGTCTTTGTCTTTGATGGTAGAGATACAGGGACACCCTTTTTCATCACTTTCTACCTCCTTGGCTGAGAAGTAGTGCTCCTCCTCTTCAAAAATATCCATAACACAGTGAAACTTTTGCCTTAATTGTTCTAGACTTTTGACACCGAAAAACTCTAAAAGTGCTTTGTTGGCATGAACCATTTTAGTTTTACGGGTCAGTAAAAAGAGGGTACTGCTGTAGTCAAGAACATTTTCCAAGGTCTCTTTTAGTGCCTGCTCATTGGCCTCTCGTTCTCGCTCTTTTGTGATATCGGTAGAAAAGATGACATAGGCATTACTTCCAAAGTAATGGGTATGATAAATCTGAGAACGTGTAGGATAGGTACTCCCATCAACTCTTCGGTGCAGGCTCTCATTAGTGACAACTTCGAGTTTCTCAAGGTATGTTCTGAGTGATTCAACCTGTTCTGTTGTGATTTCTGGATTGATGTCATAAATATCCATCTGTTGAAACTTCTCTTTTTCAAATCCTAATGTCTCTACTGCTTTTGTGTTGACATAGAGGTACTTTAAGGTTGCAGTATCTATGACATAAACCTCATTGACTGTGTTCTCAACAAGAAAAGAGAGTTCTGCATGGCGTTCTTGCTCTTTTTTAAGTTCACTAAGATCATATATAGTTCCGACAGTACGTTCTAGTATACCCTCACTATTAAAGTTTAGATGGGTGATGATCTTAATATATCTTGTAGTGTTATCAGCTAGGTTGAAACGGCATGTGAGTTCATAGCCAGTTTGTTTTTTACTTGCTTCATGTAAGACCTTAATGACATTTTTACGATCGTTTGGGTGAAGCCGTTTTCGGAGTAATACCATTAATACATAATAGCTTCTAAGTGGAGTTGTCTCTTCTACAACACCAAAAAGCTCTTCAGCAATACCTGAAAAATGGATGCTGTCACGAATATGGTTTTGAACAAAATAGCCGATACGTCCTATTTCTACAACAGTATTTAAAAGTTCCTGGTTGAACTCATACTCCTTTTGTGTTGTTTTAAAAAGGTGGCTCAAAGCTCGAAAGGTACGGCTGAAATCGCTGTTAGCATGACTGTTGTGTAGCACTTTTGGACTGATGTGTTGTTCAATGTTTTCACTGAGTGCTACAAAGGTAAGGGTCTCATTGAAGAGATAGTTTTCGCCTTTATGGTGGTAAAACTCTCCATAAGTAAAAAAACCTGCGGTAGGCGCGATCTCCGCATAAGGTTCTATTTCGGTATGGATGATATCACTCATAAATCTTCGGCGTGCCATACAGGAGTAGAGAAAAAATGTCTCTATGTTCTTTTGGGTATATTTTTGTACTTTTTGAAGGGAGTTGTGGAGTACCTGGTTAATATCTGCAAACCCGAGAGAGACCTTGTCTCCAAGACTGAGGTTTCCCGCAAAGACGAGGGACCCATCATCAAACTTTCCAACAGCAGCACGTGCATAGAAGTGTCCATTACGCTGTAACAGCAAGGGAAATTCTATGCCGATATTTGGCAAGGCATCTTCGATCTCTTTACCAAGGTACTTGCCATAAGCTTTAGTCGCCGGCATATGGTCGATCTCGTAGACGCGGTTTTGTTTCACCTTAGTCACTGTCATGGCTTTGCCAAGGGGTTGCCACTCAAAACTATAATTGGTCTCGACTTGGAGTTTGTCTGAATTTAAACTGACACCTACTGCACCGTTGGCGATGATATTTCGTCCATATATGACATAGGTCTGTTCAAAAGTGGCGTTGTCTCCCGCCATACCGCCGGCTACAGGTGTGTCAGGTGCGATAGCATGGATACCGGAAAGATAGGCTTCACCATTAGAGGTGCCATTACTGAAGGTGATGATGAGTTTGGTACTCTCTGTGAGTATGTTTTTTACAAGTTGTTGTGCCAGATCTGTTTCTTGAGTACCTTCTACTAAAGTGGAAGAGAGTTGTGTGACTTCAAAACTGCTAAAGGCGATGACAGTAGAGTTGGTGTAGACGTTACCGGACTCTATCTCCCCATCAGTAGTAGCTCCTATTACTGTGGCAAAAGGAAGCTCTTGGTGTAAGGTATCTAGAAGTTGTTGCAGATGAGGGAGGTCATCATGAAGTGCAGTAAAAACCTGTATCAGTAAGTTTTGAGATGTTTTAAGATGCGTGAGCTGTGAGGCTTGTAAGGGCTCTGTCTTAAAAAGTGTCAATGTCTCTGTTTTCACTACTACTCCTTGCATGTCAATGATTAACAGTTTTATAGTGATTAGTGTTGTTAGTATAATCTATCTAGTTTACAATAATAAGATAACAATGTAAAATCACAAAAGTAAAATATTATTGTGTAACTCAGTTACTCCTTATATAGAAAAAGGTGTGGGTACTCCTTAGAAAAATCATGGTATTATCCATTTTATTTTTATAGGAGCTTAAGCGGTCGGTACGATAGTCGCTCCTATACTTTAGGTACATATTATGAAATATCTCTATTTTATACCACTCTTACAGATGCTCATACCTATCAACACATATGCAGAGAAGATCAGAGAACAGCAGTTTGAGGTCTATTTTGCACCTTATTATGTTGCTTCGACAACTTTAAATTTCAAAAAAAATGCACAGCTTGTTTTAAATGAACGTACCGGGTGGAGTCTGGGACTTGGCTTTAATTTTACAGACAATCTAAGTGGTGAGGCGATGTTTTCCAGCAGCAGTGGAAAATATACAGTCAACACACTTCGAGACGATGGTACACCCTACCAATACATAGAAGAGGCTGAGTATAGCTCTCTTTTAGTGGGGATGACCTACAACGTCATGGAAGGTCCTTTTACTCCTTATATAAGTGGAAACCTTGGTATCAGTTTTGTGGATACCGGGATCGCTGATGGAGGCGGATATCAGAGTTGTTGGTATGATCCATGGTATGGCTATATTTGTGGGACATATGAGACCACCAAAACAACCACACAGTTCTCATTGGGTGCGAGTACCGGTGTCCGTTATGATTTTGATAATAAATTGTTTGTCAAAGGAGGTGTGGGTGTGAATATGACCTATTTTAATTCTAGTAGTCTGCCTTACTTCTTAACAGGACAGCTTTTTGTAGGGAGCCGTTTTTAGTAACCTATCTCAGCGATGATGGACTCATAGACATAATGATCTTGAGGCGTAGGTGTTTCATCTTTTTTTGGTGAAGAGACCTTCGCCTCTTCTTTTACAACAGCTTTTTTATCTATACGCTTTTCTTTACTCAACCGTAACACTTTTGGCCAAGTTTCTAGGCATGTCGACATCATTTCCCAAACGTACCGAGATCTCCATAGAGAGCAGTTGCAGTACTACCATCATCTCAAAAAACTCTAACATATAGTGGCCATGTTCTTTGGTCTGAATAAAGTCATCAGCCTTATCAAAAGTAACTGGACTGATCGCACAGATGGTACTGTCACGGGCACTTAACTCTTCGACATTGCTTTTGGTCTTGTCGTAGAGCAGGCCTTTAGGCATGAGGGCTATGGTGAAGAGTTCCGGGTCAGCCATAGCAATAGGACCATGCTTCATCTCCCCACTTGGGTACCCCTCTGCATGAAGGTAGGTGATCTCTTTGAGTTTGAGTGCCCCTTCAAGTGCGAGTGGGAAGAAGACATCGCGTCCGATGAAGAAAAAGCCATGTCCATGGAGATAGCGCTTGGAGAGGCGACGGATCTTCTCATGCAGGTTGTCATCGATCTTGACACTGTTAGGGACTTCACGCAGGGCGTGGATCTGATCTTTGATCTTCTCTATTGAGAGTGTGTTACGAAGTTGTGACACATAGAGGGCTAACATCCAAAAAACAGTCATCTGTGTGGCAAAAGCTTTGGTAGAGGCAACGCCCTTTTCTATCCCGGCACGGGTCAAGATACTGGCATCTGCCAAACGTACCATAGAAGAGTTGTCTACATTACAGATGACCAAGGTCTTGAGACCTGCTGCTTTTGCCATCTTAAGGGTCTCGAGTGTGTCTGCGGTCTCGCCACTTTGGGAGATGACGACAAAAAGGGTGTCTTTAAGAAGCAGAGGTTCTTTGTAACGAAGTTCACTGGCGATCTCAACAGAGGTACGCACTTTAGCGTAGCGCTCAAAAAGATAAGATGAGGCGAGCGCTGAGTGATATGATGTTCCACATGCACAGAGTTTGATCTCATTGATACCATCAAAAAGGGTAGGATCGAGCTCATCAAAGTTAATGCTCTCATCTTGAAGACGTCCCAGCATGGCATCACTGATCACATCACTCTGCTCATAGATCTCTTTTTCCATAAAGAAGCGATAGCCCTCTTTTTGTGCGGAGAGTTTAGAGGTGGGTAGTGGTGTGAGAGAAGGCTTGACCCTTTGGTGTCTTTTGTCAAAAAGCTCCAAAGCAGTAGGAGATACAAATCCATATTCACCATCACCAAGATAGATGACATCTTTGGCGTGACCTATCAGTGGTGCATCAGAAGAGGCAAATACCTTTTCTCCCTCATCATTGACACCGACGATCATTGGTGAGCCGTTTTTAGCAAAGAAAATGGTGTCAGGCATTGACTTGGTCGCTAAGAGAATGGCATAAGCACCTTCAAGTTTTGCAAGTGTCTTTTGGAACGCTTCAAAAGGTGTTGCCTCTGTCGCAAGATACTTTTCAAAAAGGTGGACGATGACCTCGGTGTCTGTCTGGCTTAAAAAATGTGTTCCTTCTGCCATAAGTTCATTTTTGATCTCTTGATAGTTTTCGATAATACCGTTGTGCACGACGTATGAAGCGTCACCAAGGTGCGGGTGTGCATTGAGTTCAGTTGGTTTGCCGTGGGTCGCCCAGCGGGTATGTCCAATACCGATAGCAAACCCTTTGGGATCAAAGTCTGCGACTTTTTGAACCAGGTTGTCCAATTTGCCAACGGCCTTATACGATGAGAACTCTTTGTCTTGTAAAACGGCGATACCTGCCGAGTCATAACCGCGGTACTCTAACTCTTTAAGCCCATCCAGCAAGACATCTTTGACTTTGTTCGTTCCTACAAATCCGACGATTCCACACATTATTTGCTACCTTTGGTGAGTATAGAGATTAAGTTGGGCGTATTATCGCACATTTTGTTCTGTTTCTCGATTAAAAAGTGGTCACGTACCCGTGTTTTAGTGCTGTGTATTTTTGCGGTGGCGATGTTGATGTTGAGTTCATCGAAAGCTTGCATAATATAGGCGATAAGGCCACGCTGGTTGGAAGTGTTGATATTCATCTGTGCATAGGTCTTGGAGTGTTCACAGTCGAGTGTGATCTCTTCAGCTTTGATGTTTACTGTATGCAGATGTGTTTTTTGCTTCATGTCAAATGCATTTTCAATGATCTCTTCCACATGTTCAAGGGAGTCGAACTCAGGTAGGTGGATGAAGTCGATCTTAAAGAATTTTATGTCATCAAAAAGGGTAAAGACCTCCATAGAAGCTACATCAAGATAGGAGAATTTCCCCAGAAGATAGGTAAGATTCAGTGGAACTTTGCGGATGATCTGAATGCTCATACCGTCACCCTCAGTGTTGATATTATAGTGAAAATATTTGACATTTCTGGCCTGGTTGGCCACATCGATGATCTCGTCAGGTGTATGTTTAAAAAAGAAGAGGTTGGACTCGATACTCAGTACCTTCTTTTGCATGGTACGCGGCAGTGTTTTAAAACTCTCTCTGTGATTGATACGTTTTTCTATGCTTAGGCGTTTGGCTGCGTCACTGATACGCTCTTCCTGCTGAGCAATAGCCATAGATGCGTCATAAAGCTCACGAAGCAGGTTGGCAGAGAAGTTGGTCCAGGTCCCACTGCCGACACCGTTGATATCTGCATAGGTAAGAATGTAGAGCATTTTGAGTACTTTTTCACTTTGGACTTTGGACATAAACTTGTAGAGGGTCTTTTCACTGTTGAGGTTCTCCCTGTATGCCACAGTAGTCATCAAGACATGCTGTTTAACTAACAAGGCACCGAGTGCCTGCTCTTCAGCAGTAAAGTTCAGAGCTTTTAAAAAAGGAACAATAAGCTTAACCCCCACATCACTATGGTCTTGGTTACGACCTTTTCCGGTATCGTGGAGCAGGGTTGCTATTTTAACCAGGGATTTCTCTTTAGTACTCAAAGCAAGGTATAGCTCTTTAATAAAAGGTTCTTGGATGTTTTCCAAGGATTTAACACACTCTATAGAGTGGAGGTCTACAGGGTAGTGGTGGTAGCCATCAAACTGTGGGAGGTGCAGGACTTTTCTAAAAGCCGGGATAAGCTCTTGCAAGATCCCCGCATCATAAAAGAGTTGGAAAATAGAAAAACTGTGGTCTCGCTCAAAGAGTTTACGCAGGGTCAGGCGTATCTCTTTACTTAAAGGGTGGGTGATCTTGGCGTAGGTAAAACGTTTCAGCACACTGGGATCAAAACGCAGTGGCTGGTCTTCAAGTTTAAGTAAGATGTTGAGTAGCGGTTCTATAGCATCATTTTTGATCCCATAGACACTAAAGAGACGGTCTTTAATAAGATAAAGGCCTTTACTGACGCGCTCTTGACGGTGTTTGGCAAGGTCGTGTGGTTCATAAAGGTAAGGGCGGATGATCTTTTTGATAAATATCTGAGAGAAGTTGTCGATACGCCACATCGCTTCAAGTAGCCGTGAGACCATTTTTCGTTCATCTTTAAAGCCTAACATCTTAGTCACCTGTGGCATGCGGTCGAGTACCAGTTGGTCTTGTTGTTTATTGGTGACCAAATGCAGTGCAGAGCGTACACGGAAGATCAATTCCAGTGCGATGCGGTACTCGCGGTACTCCTCTTCAGTAAAAACAGTACCAATAAGGTCTTTTTGGGAGGTGACGCCATAGATGGTAGAAGCGATCCAAAACAGAAGATTGGAGTCTCGAAGTCCTCCCACACTCTCTTTGACATTGGGTTGCATAGAGGTAGGGTACTTGTGTCTTCGGGTGTGCGCCTCTTCGATCTTGGCTAAGATGAAGGCTTTGGGTTTGGTGTTACGAATGTTGGTAAAAGCCTGTTGAGAAGCGTGCCAGGTAAAGGGTGAACCGATGATGAGCCGGGCCTCCATAAATGAGGTTCTGATGGTGATGTCTTCGGCTGCCGCCTTTTCGATGTCACTGACCTCATGGACTCTGTGCCCAAGTTTAAGACCTGCATCCCAAGCCAGGTATAGGAGTTTTTCGATGATGGCATCAGTGTTGTAGCCATCACACTTTCTAAAGACAATCATCAGGTCGATGTCGCTGTGTACTGCCAACTGTTCACGGCCGTAACTTCCGAGTGCAATCACAGCGATAGGGATAGAAGATCGCATTGGCAGATAGTTCCCAAACATCTGTCTCAGTACCGTCTTGTACATCAATGAGATGATCTTGTCGAGCTGTTTGGTGTGTTTGACCAAAAAATCTTTGCCTTGTGTGTTCTCAAATAGTTCGGGTAGGGAGGCTTTATAGTCATTTATATGGTTTTTAAAGAGTTTGGAGATCTCGAAATCTTTGGCATTTCTGTCGAGAAGGTCTTCGATGGCGATATTGAGGTTCATGGTGAAAATCGTCCTTAAACTTATAAGTAATCACATTTTAGCATATTGGGCTCAAAAGCTTTTGCTATAATGCGACGATAATTAAGAATAGGATAGGGTAAGATGAACGTAGTTGAAAAGATCAAAGCCGGTAAACGTATAGATTTTGATGAGGCTTTGGGCCTCTATGAGATGGACCTTTTCGAGCTGGGTGCTCTGGCAAATGAGAGACGTCTGGAGATGCATGGTAAAAAGACCTACTTCAACATCAACCGCCATATCAACCCAACCAACATCTGTAAAGATGTCTGTAAGTTCTGTGCCTACTCTGCAAGTCGTAAAAATCCTAAGCCTTATACATTAAAACATGAAGAGATCATGGAGATCGTCGATGATATTGCTGGACGTGGTATAAAAGAGGTACACATCGTCTCTGCGCATAATCCTGAGACCGGACTGGATTGGTATACAACAGTTTTTTCCAAGATCAAAGCGAAGTATCCCCATCTTCATATTAAAGCCTTGACGGCAGCAGAGATCCACTTTCTTTCAGAAGAGTATGACAAGTCGTATGACGAGATCATTGATATTATGATAGAAAATGGTGTTGACTCGCTTCCAGGCGGGGGAGCAGAGATCTTTGATGAAGAGGTCCGTGACTATATCTGTAAAGGTAAGGTTACCTCTGCACAGTGGCTCGAGATCCATGAAAAATGGCATCAACGGGGTCGTAAGTCCAATGTTACCATGCTTTTTGGACATGTTGAAAAACGTAAAGACCGGGTAGACCATATGCTGCGTATTCGTGATCTTCAAGACAAAACAGGTGGGTTTAACTGTTTTATCCCTCTTGTCTATCAGAGTGAAAATAACTTTTTAAATATTAAAGAGTTTATGACAGCACATGAGATCTTAAAGACTATGGCTATAAGTCGTTTGGTTTTAGACAATGTTGCCAATCTTAAAGCGTATTGGGTGACATCAACCGTTAACTTAGCGCTTCTTTCACAAGAGTTTGGAGCCAATGATCTTGACGGTACTATAGAAAAAGAGTCCATCAACTCAGCAGCCGGTGCTAACAGTGCCAATGGTGTTGAACTGCAAGAATTTATCGACCAGATCAAAGATACCGGATTTATTCCAGTAGAACGTGACAGTCTCTATAATGAACTTAAGGTATGGTAGCGAGCAGTGAAGATATCAGTCATCATATCTGCGCATAATGATGTTGCGACTCTGGCTAAAGCGATCCGCTCAGTGCTAGAGCAGTCGTATCAAGCTGATGAGATCATTGTCGTTGATGATGGCTCCCGTGATGCAACTAATGAGGTGGCTAAAAACTATGAGCGTGTCTCTCTCTTGCGTCAAAAAGAGATGGGACGCTTTTCAGCCTGGAACAACGGTGTGATGATGGCTGAAAATAGCTGGATCGCTTTTTTGGATGCTAAAGAGCGTTGGAATACTCACAAACTAAAAGAGCAGGTAGCATTTCATAACAAGAATCAAAATGTAAAGGCGAGTGTCTTTATAGACAAGGGTGTTGCAACCTTGGAAGAGGCTATGTCTAAAGGCCGTATAAACACCTCTCAAATAGTCGTTGAGAAGAAACTCTTTGAGAAAGAGGGCGGTTTCGATGAAGCTTTTGAAGTTTTAGAAGATGAAGAGCTTTGGCTGCGTGTGGTTGAAGCTGTAAAATAAGCTTTGCTATAATGCCACGATACAATATATTATAAAGAAGAAATCTTATGGTTTTAATGATAGACAATTATGACAGTTTCACCTATAACATCGTGCAGTATTGTTTGGAACTTGGTGCTGACTTGAAGGTGATCCGTAATGATGAACTTACAGTTGATGAGATCGTTGCACTTAAGCCTGATAAGATCATACTCTCTCCCGGACCAGCAACACCTGATGATGCCGGAGTGACATTGGAAGTGATTGAGCATTTTAAAGATGTATTACCGATCTTTGGTATCTGTTTGGGCCATCAGAGTATTGCACAGGCTTTTGGTGGGGAGGTGGTACGGGCCAAGCGTATGATGCATGGCAAGACCTCTATTGTCGAGACCAAGGGTGACTGCGCTATCTTTAACAAGATGCCAGAGACTTTTAGAGCGACACGCTATCACTCTTTAGTGGTAAAACAAGAGACATTGCCAGAGATCATTGATCCTAAAGCTTACAGCACAGATGACAGTGAGCTCATGGCCTTTCAGATAAAAGATCGGCCCATTTATGGTGTACAGTTCCATCCTGAGTCCATTATGAGTGAGTTTGGACACGAAATGATAGGAAACTTCTTAAAGATATGAGCCCTCGCATCATTCTCTTTTTAATATTAGGGCTTGATGCTACGGTACTTTTTTATGAGGTATCCACGATCTCTATTACGGTAAATGAGGCAAACCTCCTTTATCATTCCCACTCTTTTATCCATTACATAACCGAGTTTTCTTTAACACTTTTTGGTCATAACGACTATGCCTTGCGCCTGCCAATGGTACTTTTTAATCTTCTCTCTATACTACTGCTTTATAGTGTCTCTAAACCTTACGTCAAACGTGATACTGACCGCTTGTGGCTGGTTTTTGTCTACAGTCTCTTACCCGGTGTCATGAGTGCAGCACTATTGGTAAACAGTGCTGGGTTTATCATTTTTTCACTCTTTTTACTGCTCTTTTTATACCAACGTGATTCTCGATTGTTACCACTGTTTTTGGTACTGCTGGTGTGGGTAGATGGTGCGTATTCGATGCTTTACTTCGCTCTTTTAGTTTATGCTTTTAATCGTGATCATAAGTACTATATGGTACTAAACGCCATATTGTTGGTGGTCTCTTACACACTTTTTAGTTTCGATACCATGGGTAGGCCAAGTGGGCACTTTTTAGATACATTGGGGCTTTATGCCACTATATTTTCTCCTGTTATCTTCATATTTTTGGTTTACGTTCTCTATCGGAAAATGGTGACTAAAGAACAAGATATTACACTCTATATCAGTGGTATTGTCTTTGTACTTTCACTGCTGCTCTCATTTAGACAGACGATCCATATAGAAGATTTTGCACCCTATATGATGTTACTGCTCCCTTTAGCTGCACAGACATTTTTTAGCTCTTATCGTGTGAGATTACGAGAGTTTAGAGGACGGTATCGCATGTTGTTGACTGTAGGCTTTATACTTCTGGCCATGCATTTCTTTTTGTTACTTTTTAACAAAGCACTCTATTTGGCCTTGGATGATCCCCATAGACACTTTGCTTACAAGACACATATCGTGAAAGAGTTGGCTTCAACATTAAAGATAGAAGGTATAAACTGTGTATCTGCACAAAGAGAGAATTTACAGATGCGTTTACGTTTTTACGGCATTGGTGAATGTGATGCACATGTTTTATATGAAGTTCCGAGTGATATCGATGCAGATGTTACGATACGTTACTTTGGCAAGAAGGTGGCAGCCTTCAATGTTACTAATTCTCCCATTTAAATAATTGAAAAGCATAGACTTTAATTTGAAGTGAGTGCATAGTTAAGCCATGATATAATCCATTCAAAATATTTTTGAAGGAGTTGCAATGGCTCAAAAAGCGATACGCGAATATGACGGTAAAGCACTTTTTTCCAAGCAGTGGGAAAATTATTTTAGTGGGTTCCACTACGGATTTAAATCGGTCCTCGTTACGAGTGGGGCTGAACTTTTAGCAAAAGCTGAAGAACACGGGTTTGAGTGGTTAAAACAAGAACCTCTAGTGGCTAAGCCGGACATGTTGTTTGGTAAGCGTGGTAAAAACGATCTTGTACTATTTAAAGATCAAAAGCCAGGTGATGTTTCTTTAGAAGTCGCTGCTAAGTGGATCGATGAGAAAATCTCTCATACAACGACACTGCTTACAGGTCAGCACGGTACATTGTCACACTTTATTATTGAGCCATTTACACCACACTCTCAAGAACAAGAGTACTACATCTCTGCAACATGTGTTGGTGAAGATGATGTACTTTACATGTCTGCCGAAGGTGGAATGGAAGTAGAAGAGGGTTGGGACGAAAAAGTAAACGAAGTCGTTATCCCTATCGACATGGACGATGCAGACATGGAGCGTGAAGTTAAAGCTAATGTTCCTGCTGACATCCCTGCACAAGACAAAGCAAAATTTGTATCTTTCGCGATCGCTTTCTTCAAGTTTTACCGCGACATGAACTTCGCATACCTTGAGATCAACCCGATCGTTATGCTTGACAACAACGAAATGGCGATCCTTGATCTTGTAGCACGTCTTGATGATACTGCAGGTTTTATGATGAAAGAGACTTGGGGAGACATTGAGTACCCTACAGCATTTGGTATGGAAGACATGACTCCAGAAGAAAAAGCTGTAGCTCTTGCTGACTCTAAGTCAGGTGCTTCACTTAAGCTTACGATCCTTAACCCAATGGGTCGTGTTTGGACGATGGTTGCCGGTGGTGGTGCTTCAGTTGTTTATGCTGACACGATTGCTGACTTTGCAGAGGCTAACGGTGGTTCTATTGCTGACCTTGCAAACTATGGTGAGTACTCAGGTGGTCCAACAACTGGTGAGACAAAGTTTTATGCAGACACTATTATTGATCTTATGACACGTCATAAAGATCCTAAGGGTGAAGACAAGATCATGATCATTGGTGGTGCGATCGCTAACTTTACGGATGTTGCAAAAACATTTACAGGTATTATCCAGTCTTTCGATGCTAACGCTGAGAAGATGAAAGAGCACAACACTAAGATCTATGTACGTCGTGGTGGACCAAACTACGAAAAAGGTCTTAAAGACATCAAAGAAGCTGCAGACAGACTTGGTCTTTACATCGAAGTATACGGACCAGAGACACACGTAACTGATATCGTGCGTATGGCACTAGAGAAGTAAGGGGTAGAGATGGAAAAATTATATACAAGAGACACACAAGCGATCTTCTGGAACAACAACAAAACTGCGATCCAAAGAATGTTGGACTATGACTACACGATCAAGCGTGATACACCATCAGTAGCTGCTATTGTTGCACCTACTAGCGGTAACAAGTTCGAGAAATTTTTCTGGGGTCCGGATGAGATCATGATCCCTCTTTACAAGTCAACTGCTGACGCACGTAAAGAGCACGAGAACACTGACGTTCTTTTGAACTTTGCATCTTTCAGAACAGCATATGATGTGACTATGGAAGCGATCGAGATCGGTGGTTTCAAGTCTATTATGGTGACTGCTGAAGGTATCCCTGAGCGTCTTGCTCGTAAGATGAACAACACAGCACGTAACGCTGGTGTTACTGTTATCGGGCCTGCTACTGTTGGTGCGATCGCTCCAGGTGCATTCAAGATCGCTAACATTGGTGGAACGATCGAGAACATCGTAAACTCTAAGCTTCACCGTGCAGGTTCTTGTGGTCTTGTAACACGTTCAGGTGGTCTTTTCAACGAACTTTCCAACATCATTGCTATCAATGCTGATGGTATTGCTGAAGGTGTTGCTATTGGTGGTGACCGTTTTGTTGGTTCTGTTTTCATTGACAACATGCTTCGTATGGAGAAAAACCCTGAAGTTAAATACATGGTTCTTCTTGGTGAAGTCGGTGGTACTGAAGAGTACAAGATCATCGAAGCTATCAAGGCAGGTCAGATCACTAAGCCGGTTATCGCATGGTGTATCGGTACGATCGCTAAGCACTTTTCTTCAGGTGTACAGTTTGGTCACGCCGGTGCTTCTGCAAATGCTGACGCTGAGACTGCTGCTGCGAAGAACAAGGCAATGGCTGAAGCTGGTATCTATGTTCCGGCATCGTTCAACGACCTTCCTGGAACAATCAATGAAGTGTATGAGAAGCTAAGAGCTGAAGGTACAATTCAAGAGATTCCAGAGCCAGATATGAACGTTGTTCCTAAGGTAAGAAGAAGCAAGCAGTTTATCTGTACGATCTCTGATGACCGTGGTGAAGAGTGTACTTATGCTGGTTTCCCTATCTCTAGTGTTGCTACTCCTGACACTGGTAAGGGTATTGGTGATGTTATTTCACTTCTATGGTTCAAAAAACAGTATCCAAAATGGGCGACTGACTTTATTGAGACAGTGATCAAAACTGTTGCTGACCACGGTCCGGCAGTTTCTGGTGCGCACAATGCTAAGGTCACTGCACGTGCGGGTAAATCAGTAGTTGAGTCACTTGTAACGGGCCTTCTTACTATTGGACCACGTTTTGGTGGTGCTATCGATGGTGCGGCAGAGCACTTCAAGTATGCTGATGACAACGGTTTGACTCCAGCAGAGTTCCTAGGTCACATGAAGAAACAAGGGATTCCAATCCCTGGTATCGGTCACCGTATCAAGTCTCTTAAGAACCCGGATCTTCGTGTTACAGGTCTTATGAACTATGCAGCAGAGAACTTCCCATCTACACCACTTCTTGATTATGCAAGAACGGTAGAGGCACTGACAACATCTAAGAAAGAGAACCTTATTCTTAATGTTGATGGTACCATTGGTATTCTTATGGTTGACATGTGGCGTGCACTTGGTTACTCAGAAGATGAGATCAACGAGTTCATCGCTTCCGGTACACTGAACTCATTCTTCATCGTTGGCCGTACGATAGGTTTCATCGGTCACGTACTTGATGAAAAACGTCTTGCAATGCCAATGTATAGACACCCAATGGACGACATTCTTTATGACGTTCCAGAAGCAGAAGAGATCTAATCTCTTTTTGAAAAGCTTCGGCTTTTCATCGCTTCTAGAATAACTTCCTACTTTTTCTTTTTTATACCTTTTTCAACTTTCTTAAAACATTAATAAATTAATCATTTGTTCTGTTCTGCACATAAATTTTTTAGTAGAAAACACCACGCAACCTTATTGCATTTATTGAACTGTAATTAATATAGTTAAAAAGTAATGTTACAGAATATAACTGTGCAGTATAGAGTATAAGTATAGATGTTGAGCATATTAGCGTGTAAAAGTGATATTACAAGGTTATAGTATATTGATAATGACTGTAACATTAATGTGAAATTTATTAAATGAAGATTTTGAAAGTGGTCGGGGCGAAAGGACTCGAACCTTCGACCCCCTGGTCCCAAACCAGGTACTCTAACCAGACTGAGCTACGCCCCGACACTGAGCGGCATTATACTCTGGTAATTATTAAATAAACATTTATTACTGGTATAAGAGGTGTTTTGAACTACTGTTTGGATTTGTCATAGTAAAATCAGTAGTTAAAAAAAGGGGGAGGCTCTTGTTATGTGTTAAATCATATAAAATAATAATAAGCTATAATTAGCAAAAGTAAAGGACTAAATATGAAAAAGATTTCCCGTTCTAAAAATATAATATTAATTACCATATTGACGCTAAGTAGTACCATGATCTTAACGGGCTGTTCAGACAATCCAGATCCAGATCCTATTGTTAAAAAGAAAGATAACAACGCATCAGCAGGTGATGATATCAACATCTCTAAATATGAGGATCCTGGTGTGGATGTGCCTAGAAGTAGTCTTAAGCCTGTGAGCGCACGTACGGTGTTACCCGCAAAGGTCAGGATTGTGTTTCAGGCTTTTGATGAATTGGGTAATCCTAAGAAGGGACTTAATAAGTCTGACTTTGCTATTGAAGTAGATGGTCGTGATATCAGTAATGACTCAGAATCATATGCGGATATTGTTTCAGTTACAGGACTTGGGTTTTCCCTGCCTACTATTTTTGTCCTTGACATATCATCGAGTATTTCTGACGCAGACTACTTGGCAAGTATTCAGGGACTTAGAAGCCTATTGCTTGATGAGAATAACAATAGTAAGCTCATCGATGGGCAGTCGGTGGCAATTGTGGTCTTTGATGGTGATGTAACGCCGGTATTGCAATTAACGAAAACAGCGACGAGGATCAAGGCCTCTTTGGATGAACTGCAGACATTACAGCGTGCTGGCCGTCGGGATAACAGTTCTACCAATCTTTATGGTGCAGCTGAGTTTGGCCTTGGACTCTGGGTAAACTCATTTAAACGTACCAACATTACGGAAGGATACATGGTCATCATCGGTGATGGTGCCGACACTGCAAATAAGGTTTCTAAAGATGTGTTGCTTAATACGATAGCAACGAGTGGAAAAAAGGTCTTTACCATACCTACAGGTGGTATCTCTGCTGAGGGTATAGCCGATCTTAACTCTTTGGCAAGCAGTACGAAGTTCGCTGCGGATAAGATCGATTTTAGTGCTTTGGAAACACAGCTTACCAATGTAGGTAATGATATTATCGATATTATCAATGCAATCTATTTAATGGAGTTTGTAACCTCAAGTCGATCAGGAGATGAGGATATAGCTATCAAATATATGACTGGTCTTGGTGAACCAACTATCACAGGAACTTATGCGACGGATGGTTTTAGTGGTGTACCAAGAGAGTTGTGGATTAACAATATGCCTATTGTTAACCATGATTTGCTCAACACAGATATGAATATTCCACTTGGTGCGCAGATGACTTATCGGGTTAAGACAAAGTGGAGTAATACCTTACCCTCGTATGAGTGGAATACCACAGCAGTCTCTTCTTATATAACTTTTGACATGAACTCGACAGCCAGTGAACTCAATGTTACGGGTACGAGTGTTGGTAGCGAAGACCTGGTCATAACTGATCTGAATAACATTGTAGGTGCAGGAAGCGTTGCTCAACTCTCTGAGACACTCAGGGTCAATGTAACGCAGATCGATGTTTCTGCATCGAGTCTGAGTACAAATGCCGGTGGTACGATCTCGCTTGATGCAATCTCTTCTGCAACAAACCCGCCTTCGTTTATCTGGTCAAATGACAATGAAGGTAAGTGTACACTTTCATCCTCCAGTGGTCCTGAAGTGAGTGTTCATACCGAGAGTTATTATGATTACTATACGTGTGGTATCAAAGTAGTAGATATTAACAACAGCAACGATACTTACTATTTACGTTTAACAATTGGTTCAGAAGGTACATCATTCACAGCACAAGGTAGTACTCAGGCAGTAGATTTTGATTTTGAAAGTGGTGAAGTTGAAGCTGGAAGATTTGGTGACTGGGAAGTTGTAGAACTCTCAGAACTTCCCGTGACATCGACTACCAATGGAAACTATCTTCTTAAAGCCAATTCTATTGGTGACAATGGGATTACTAACTTTACTATTACGTCTGCGTTGACGACAAAAATATCGTTTGATTATTATGTATCAAGTGAAGGATATGCTGATTATTTCACGTTCTTTATCGATGGTATTGCAGTTTTGATGAAGAGTGGAACCGATGATACAGCTGTATCGACTTTTATAAGTGACCAGCTTTCTGATGGAAACCATACATTTACCTGGGAATATACAAAAGATAGTTATGATGATAGGGGATATGACACTGTATATTTGGATAATTTTATTTTTGAATAGATCGTATAGCTTTATAACAAAGAGTCAGAAGTCTTTCTGTTATCAGGTAAGATCACTTCTGAGTTGTGCCAATAGGAAAGACCTCCACATATTGTTTTGAGAACGTAATACTACTCCATACTCGTTGGCCTTATCATACATCACCCCTGTTCCTGGTCAATAGTACTATTGATCTGGCTACACTTAATAGGACACAGAAATGGTAGAATCTAAGTACTTCATAATCCAAACTTCTCTTATGTTTACCTAATATTATTATAACAATAAAGTGTTTCAATAGCATCACCTTTGTGAGTGTTTATCTTTACACAATGAAAAAAAATTAAAATAAGACTTGATTGACATAGGCTCAACCTTTTTGTTATAATTCTGTCAAATAATAATTTATGTAAAGAAGGAACAATAATGAGTAAAAGTTTATATGAGACACTTGGTGTGAGTGATAATGCAACAGAATCAGAGATTAAAAAGGCCTATCGAAAACTGGCACGTCAATATCATCCGGATGTCAACAAAGATCCGGATGCAGAAGATAAGTTCAAAGAGATTAATGCCGCGTATGAAGTCTTAAGTGACAAAGAGAAAAAGGCACAATACGATATGCATGGTGACCAGATGTTTGGTGGTCAGAATTTCCATGACTTTGCACAGGGACAGGGGCAGGGTGTTGACCTTGATGATATCCTGCGTCAGATGTTTGGTCAAGGCGGTGGCGGTTTTGGCGGACAGGCAGGTGGCTTTGGAGGTGGTGGCTTCGGTGGCTTTAGTGGTCACCAACAGCAGCAGGTCAACCTTGATGTAGAAGCTAATATCACGATACCCTTTGCAACAGCGATCCTTGGTGGTAAACACAATGTCTCTCTTCAAGGAGACAGTTTTGATATTAAGATCCCTGCCGGTATCAAAGATGGTGAGAAGATGCGTGTGAAGGGTAAGGGTAAGAGTATGCAAGGACAGAAGGGTAATCTGATCTTGCATATTAAAGTAGCACCGTCTACAGATTACGAACGTGATGGTGACAATCTTATCAAGACTTTTGACGTGCCGCTTCATGCAGCACTCTTTGGCGACAAGATCGCTATAGAGACCTTGGAAAAAGAGATCAACCTAAAGATTCCAAAAAACACTAAAAATGGACAACGCTTTAGAGTTAAAGAGATGGGTGCGATGAATCGTAAGACAAAGGTGAGAGGTGATCTTTACCTGAAAGCAAATATTGTTTTACCTAATGTTGATGATCTTGATGAAGATCTGGTAACATTGATGAAAGAGAAATTACCTAAAACGGTTTAAGGAGTAGGAGATGATGCATACATATGATGAACCTGTATACCTGATCAGTATCGTTGCAAAGATACTGGACATTCATCCACAGACGCTGCGTCAGTACGAGCGTGAGAATCTTGTAACACCATCACGTTCAAACGGTAGGATCCGTCTCTACTCACAACGTGATATTGATCGTATTAAGATGATATTGCGTTTAACACGAGAACTTGGAGTTAACATAGCTGGTGTGGATGTAGCGTTAAGACTTAAAGAGCAGATGGAAGTGATGGAGGTTGAGATCGCTGAGCTGCGTCATGAATTGGCAGTAGCGAAGAACAAGGGGTCTGTTGCACCGGAGAAATCCCTGGTAACAACCAGAAGTCAATATGATCTAGTAATCTTCACCGACGATTAAAACTAAAAGTTCCAGCTGCGGCGCGATTTGCACTTCAGCTCACCACTCCACGCACAGCAGTGCGCTATCGGGATCGCTTCAGCACAACTCACACCACATCTGAAACTTTTTTCTAGACATTAACTTTTTAAGATGCGCTTCGCTATCTTTTGCTGTTAGCTATTTGATTTATAGATTAATGCTCTTGCTCTAATCTGTGAAATCTGCGTAATCTGTTGACAAACGCTCTTGCTCTTAAGATGACAAAGTCATCTTTTTAAAAACTAAAAACTAAAAACTAAATTACTCGCTAAGTCTCTCGATCTTAGCTCCAAGATCACCCAACTTTTTTTCCAAGTTTTCATAACCTCTGTCCAAGTGATAGATACGGTGGACCTGTGTGGTGCCTTCGGCTATATTGGCAGCGATGACCATGGCACTTGAGGCGCGGAGGTCAGTTGCCATGACATCAGTTCCGGAGAGGGCAGAGGGACCTATGACTGTCGCGGTGTGTCCGCTGAGCTTGATGTCGGCACCGAGACGTTGGAGTTCACTGACGTGCATAAAGCGGTTTTCAAAGAGACGTTCTTCTATGGTCGAGGTTCCATTGGCTTGGGTAGCAAGGGCCATAAACTGCGCCTGCATGTCTGTTGGAAAGGCAGGGTATTCCTGGGTGATAATGTTGACAGGTTTTATTTCGTCTGTTGGATGGAGTGTCATGGTCTGCTCTGTAACATCTATCTTAAAGCCCATCTCCTCTAGTTTGCCTGTGACCGCTTCTAGGTGGTCATGTCTGACATTTTCAAGAGTAATAGTAGAGTTACTTATCGCTGCAGCACACAAGTAGGTGCCGGCTTCAATACGGTCAGGAATGACATCAAAGGCTAAAAAATCAATGAGTTTGCGTTCTCTACCTTCAATTGTCAATTCTGCAGTACCGATCCCCTCTATCTGAACACCACTGTCACGGAGTACCTCACAGAGTTGTACCACTTCGGGTTCTCGCGCTGCATTGGTGATCTGTGTGGTTCCTGTTGCCAAGGCTGCAGCCATAATGATGTTGGCGGTGCCTGTCACAGTGATCTTGTCGAAGATGATGTGAGCACCTTGTAGACCCTCTGGTGCTTCTGCCTGAACGTAACCGGCATGAATGGTGATCTTGGCACCCATCTGCTCTAGCGCTTTAAGATGCAGGTCTATAGGACGTTGTCCAATAGCACAGCCTCCAGGCAGGGAAACTTCACAGTGGCCAAAACGAGCAAGCAGGGGACCTAGAACCAAGATAGAAGCACGCATTGTTTTGACGATGTCGTAGGTCGCTTTGGTGTTGGTCAAACAACAGGTGTTGATCTCTACACTGTTTTTATCTGTAAAGGAGAATGTACCTCCCAGGTTTTCGATCAATTTTAAAAGTGTGTTAATGTCAACAACAGCAGGCATGTTACCTATTTTGACAGTGTTGTTAGCTAAGAGTGTCATCGCAATGATAGGGAGGGCGGCATTTTTTGCACCCGAAATTTTTACATTGCCTTCAAGTGAAGTGGGGCCGGTAATTTCTAAATAATCCATGTGACTCTTTTGAAGACTCTAAGAGTCCTTTAGTTGCGCAAGTATAAAACAGAGTTGGTTTAATAGAGGTAAAATTAGGATGTTTTGAAGTGATATTTTTATATATTAATAGTATACTGCAGGTGATTATTATGAGACGTTAGACAGAAGATTGTTTTATGTTTTACTGCGTGTTAGAAATTAAAGGAGAGTCTTGAGCTCAGCATTAGAGAGATTAAAAGAACTGACATCGAAAATATCGAGTTATGAGATAACACGCAAAGAGAACATGCGTACCTTGGCGAGACTTTTTGACGAACTTCAGCTTAGTGATAAAGTAGGTGGTTTTCATGATATTTTCGAGTTTAAAGCTATTAACCTCTCAGGCATATCTTTAGCTGAAGGAGATTTGGGGAGCATCAAAGAGGGGAAATACCTTCAGATCATCGGGATAAAGTATGATAAAACAGCCAAGGTCAAAAACAGAAATATCTCTTTAGGCTATTACGGTAGGGTAGAAAAGGTGGCACCAGAAATACGAAACACCATCGTAAGGTTTATCATCTCTTGGCGTTTTGAAAAGAGTTTTCGTACATTGGAACATTACTATACCATGTTAGAATGCCTCCCGGAAGGTTCACAAAACAGTGCTCCTTTATCTTGATGTCGAGACGACAGGTCTTGAAGCCAGAGACCGTATTTGTTCACTTGGCCTGATTACAGTTGATGAAAATGGCGCAGTGGAGACCTTTAATGCTTTGGTTAAACCTCCACTTAAGGTCTCGACAGAGGCTATGGCTGTACATCACTTGACAAATGAGATGTTAAAAGAGGCACCATGTATAGAAAAAAGTGAGACCTGGGATGTTTTACAAAAATATAACAGTGTGGATGATGTTCTTGTATCCCACAATGTGAATTTTGAGTTAGAGATGCTGGCTAAAGAGGGGCTGTTGTGGAGGGGTGGTCTATTAGACACGATGAAGTGTTCTAAGCATCTCATAGGTGAGATAGATCGTTTTTCACTGCAGTACTTGCGATATGAGTTAGGATTATACCGTTCTGAACAAGAGGAAGCTGAAAAAGTAGGTGTCACTCTAATAGCACATAATGCACTGAGTGATGCTTTTCATACTAAAATGCTGCATGCCTATCTTACTGAGATGGCAGACGATGAACGTTTGATGGAACTTAGTGTGACACCTGTACTCATAAAAAAACTAAACTTTGGTAAGTACAAAGGGCACTATCTTGAAGAGGTGGCGATGCAAGATGCCGGTTACTTGCAGTGGTTGTTCAAACAAGAGATAGATGAAGACCTGACCCATAGTATCAATGTATATTTAAAAGGATTATAGACGATGGCCAAACCGATTACAAAAAAGATAGTCTCTGGAAAGTTTAAAGGAAAGCAGCTTGATCTGCCCTCTTTGAGCACAACCCGAAGCTCCAAAAATATTGTTTTAGAGTCTTTTTACAACACCATACAGTTTAATATTATTGATGCGACTTTTGTGGAACTTTTCTCAGGAAGTGGCTCTATTGGGCTTGAAGCACTGAGTCGTGGTGCCAAACAGATTCTTTTTATGGAGCGTGATCGTAATGCTTTAAAGGTACTAGAACAAAATATAGCAAGAACAGACCCTTCTGCCTGCGAGATATACAGAGGGGACACCTTTGCCAATATTGGTGCTGTTGTCAAACGTCTTAAAAGTTTAGAGACTCCTGCTTACTTCTATGTAGATCCTCCATTTTCGATTCGAGAAGGGCATGAAGATATTTATCAGAAGATGATCAAACTCATATCAGAGCTTCCTGAAGCTTTGGTTGAGATGGTCATTGTAGAACACATGACAGGGTTGGAGCTTCCTGAGAGTTTAGGTTCTTTGCTCAAGTTGAAATATAAAAAGTTTGGTAAGACTTCACTGACTTACTATGGTGTTCAAAATTAAGAGGTTCCTTAAGAGTGATACTAAGCAACTTCTTATTATAATTTCAAATATTAATTTCCAAAGGTTAGGTAGTGAAATGCATCATAGAACTGTGCTCTCCATTTTAATAACACTGATGTTTAGTGTCATGCTAAATGCTGCAACAGCTTTAGACAATACTTTTGTTGAAATACCAACACTCCCCAAATTTGAAAAGCCCCAGTTAAAAGAGGGTGAAAGTGCAGAAGCTTTTGAACAGCGTGTACGAAAACTACATGAGCAGCGCATCGAAGATGTGTTTGAGATTCAAAAGGCTTTTCGTTTAGAGGTTGAAGATAGAAACAGACGGTTACTAAGAGGAGAAGAACGACAGAGTCCTAGTCTTGTTGACCCCTACGATCCCCTTTTTACAGCTTATGCGTCAGAGAGCTTTATAGTAGAAAACAGTCCTCAGTTTGAAACACTTTTAGAGCGTGATCAAAAACGCTATAAAGGGCATAACTCATGGTTATTTATAGTCTCCATAGAAAAGTATCAGCATACAGATCCTGTGCTGTTTGCACGACGTACTGCTGAAATTGTAAAAGCAACTTTTCAAAAGAAACTGGACATTTCAGAACGTAATATTGTGACTCTGTACAACAAAAATGCTACACTAAAAAATATTGATCAAGAGTTACGAAAACTGTTAAGAAGAGTCCAGCGTAATGATGTGGTCTATTTTTATTATTGTGGACATGGACTGAGTAACAAGGCTGGTGAGCAGCTGATCTTGCCTTATGATGGCATGCCTGACTTCTTAGACTCCAAAAACACTCTAAAGCTAGAACGTATGTATAATAAGTTTCTAAACTCAAGAGCACTGCGTACCTTCTCTTTTATAGATGCAAGTTTCAATGGTATTACTGAAGGTGTGCCCATACAAAAAGGTCTTGACAAGGTTGAGATGAGACCTCGTGCAGAAGGTTATCATAAGCGCCTCAACATTTTGAACAGTGCCAGAGGACAAGATACTGCCAATGCCTACCTTGAAAAGGGATATCGTCTTTTTAGCTATTTCTTGGCACAAGAAGTGTTGACTAAAGAGCAAAATGCAGGGGCACTTTTTGATAGTATTCGTACGATGATAAGAGAGGTTTCGTATAGTTATGGTGAAGCTTACCTGCAAGAACCGGAGTTCTTTGGTTATAGAGAACTGATGTTAAAAAGTAAATAGAACCGCCTCTTTAAAAGTTATAATTGCATAAGTAAAAGATATGATTTTAATAGGCTTAAATCATACTTTAATCTTATACCCCTGAAATGATGTTCTTTATAGAAGTTTTGTGTAAAATAGCCTCGAACGATATCTTGAGTGATTTCTATGATAAAGTCATATTGACAGACCAACGTAAAGTTGGCTTGTATAAAGAGTAATAATGCATAAAATATTTCTAATACTTCTAATAGCAGGTGTGACGTTTCTGTCAGCATCTCCAACAAATGAGAACTATGTTCCCTTGGACATCTCTCAGGTCGAGTTTGAGTCTATGGCGGCTTTTCCCAGTACGGAACGCATTAATGTCCCTGAGTTTAAAAAGCTTAAGCCCTTAAAACAAAAACGAAAAGAGCGTAATGCAGCATTTTTAAGACGGGTAAAAGAGGCTACTGCTAAACGTCAAGAAGAGACCTACCCTATACAAGAGAAGTTCCGTTCAGAAGTTCTTCACCGTAATAATATCGCCAACAGCTCTAAAAAAGAGTTTGATGAATTGGTCTCGAGTTACAACAAAAAACTGGAGAAGTTTCGTAAGTTTATTGACTATGATGCGAAGGTTCATGGTGGTCCAAAGGTCTCTCAAAACTATCCACAACTTAAAAATGTTTCAATGGTCTTTGACAACTCGCAACAAGATCCTAACCTTAATGACCCATATCTTCCCCTTTTAACAAGCTATGCGCATAAAAAGTACAGTGCTAAAAATGATGAACTTGAGAAGTTGATCAAACGGACTAAAAAAGCTTTTTCAGATTATAAGTCATGGCTGTTTGTAGTGTCGATCGAAGAGTATAAAGAGGCAGACAGAGTTTTGTTCGCTGACCGTACCGCCAAGGTGATGATCAAAGCATTTCAAAAAAAACTTGGTATTCCTAAACGTCATATTATTCATTTGGCAAACAAAGAAGCGACTGGTGCCAATATCATTACCCAGTTAGAAAAACTGGTCAAACGTATACAGCCTAAGGACACGGTCTATTTCTATTTTGTTGGTCATGGTATTTCTGGGCCTTCTGGTAAAAACTTTTTGTTGGCATATGATGGCTCTGTGGATATGATGAATACACATGGTTTGGTGAGTATGGACCGTCTCTATAACACTTTTCAGCGTTCTAAGGCAGGACGTACTTTCGCTTTCATTGATGCAAGTTTTATGGGTGTGAGTGATGGTATACCTCTTCGAAAAGGTGAGAAGTACACTTCGCCTGTCAAAAAGACCAAGTACCACAAACGTCTTAACATCATCAACGGTGCCCACCGTGACCAGATGTCCAATGCCTATTTTGAAAAAGGGTACCGCCTCTTCAGTTATTTCTTGATAAAAGGCTCTTTAGCCGAGAAAGAGCAAGACGCTGGGGAGATGTTTGACACCTTGCAAAAAGAGATCATGCAGATATCTCAGAGTTACGGACCTGACTTTGCTCAAGAGCCAGAATTTTATGGATATCGCAATCTTGCGATGCACAAGTAGAGGTGGATGTGATGACTGTTAATATAAGAATTCTAATTATTTTAGCCCTTCTCTCTAGTGTAGTTCAGGCAGATGACACAGAGAAAAAGATCGTAAAGCAAGATGGCATTGAAGTGTATGTCGAAACAGATAGAGATGAAAATTTAACAGACAGTGACTATGATGATGAAAAAGATCATGTCTGGGATGTGACAGAAGACTATAATCTAAGTGCTGAGTCAGACTTTTATCTAGATGCTGCCTTAGTAGACTATTCTGAATTAACAGACTGTGAAGAGGATGCTAAAGACCAGATGGCAGATGAAGCGATGGCTACTGTTGACCTTTGTCCTACGCGTAACATCGATATAAGACTTGGAAATCCTATAGAGATCAAAAAGATCAAAGTCTTGAGTAGAAAGCTTAGCAATGAGGAGTGTCAGTTAGAAGCAACCTACACGTTAAGTACCTTACCTCCAGAAGAGATGAAAGAGATCGATGCAGTTTGTCAAGATGAGTATGATGGTTATGGGGCCTCTTTAATGCTTCAAGATGGGTTGTGGCAAGGTTTACAATTAAGTTTGGGCCTTGGATACTCTGGTGGTGGTATTGGTACCTTCAACGTTGATCTACCAGGATTCCCTCCCCAAGTTGAATACAAATACTATTCAGCCCCTATGATCACTACTGATGCCGCATATTTGTACAAGATACCAGTTCCAAATATGTATGTACTCGCAGGTACTGAGTTAGGGTGGATATTTGAACAGACTAATCAATATACACCAAACATTACAGTGACACCCTTAGATGATGGCGGCAGTCCATACATCTTCCGTTTTGGTCTCTATGGCGGTTTAGGTTATCGATTTTTTATGAAGTATGATATTCAAGCTCAAATGGGCTATCAATTCCAGTATTTACATCGAACTATTAATGGGTTTCCTAGTAAAGGTGTGACAACAACATTTGATGGCTTTGAAAACAATATTTTATTTGCACTTCGTGGTGCTTACCATTTTCATGAGAACTTTGCCGTATGGGTAAAGGGTGAGCATAATACTGTAGCGGCAACAGGAACATTTGGTTTAACTTATGAGTTTTGGGATTAATGTACATATTTTTAAAAAAACATGGTATCATTAATTATTAAATAAAGTTATTATCTACACAAATGTAGGGTATGCTTATCTCTCTTATATATTGGTGTTATACTGCAACTTCAAGTTGTAGCATAATCTCTTCTCTAGCTCGTTTTTATCATATTTTTAATACCTATTTAGTCCAGAAATGTTATATTAAAGTAAGTTATAGATACTGATCACATTGTTGATACACTATTTGTATTTATGATGTGATAGATACAAGGATTTAATATGTCAAAATTAATTAAAAAATTATTAGTGATAACTTTTTTAGGAATGCTTCCACTTCTCTATACAGGATGTGATAGCGGTGAAGCAAACTATTCGCTAGAAGATGTACTCAAGGACCTAAATAACGCACAAGACCTGATCAATGGTGATATTACATTTAGTACGCCAAGTACCTTGGTAGTAAATGATCAACAGTCAGATGTGACAACAGTACGTTCAAACAGTCCACTGAACTTAGAATACAGTATAGTAGGTGGTGATGATAAAGAGCTGTTCATAATAGACCCACGTACTGGTAAACTCTCTTTTAAAACACCACCCCTCTACGATGCTCAATCACTTAACACTTATGATGTCATTATCGGTGTTACAACACTTTCAGGTGAACTTTCAACACATGCAATGCTCATCGTTGTTGTTGCAGACATTACAAAAGAAAAGCCTCTTGTTGATTATGTTGTAGACCGCGTACAAGCAGTTTTGGGTGATGGCCCTATTACCCAGATCAATGCCCGTCCGGCAGATGAGAGTAGTAGTGTTACCTTTGCGTTGACCGGTAGCGATAAAGATCTTTTTGAGATCGATAAAGAGGGTGTCATCACCTTTAAAAAACCATTACCAATAATAGAAGATGATACAGCTGCAAGTTACAGTGTCAGTGCTGTAGTGACAGATGGTTATGGAAATAAGATGGTGAGCGATCCTATTACTATCAGTATTGTGGCGAACCCAGACAAGATCCAACCTATTATTGTGACGAAGAGTATCGATATTGTAGAAAACTCTTTAGGTGGTATACATATCGAAGTGAGTACTCCAGGTACAGGTGTTGTGAACCAATACATCTTAGATGGCACTGACAAAGCACTTTTCGAGATCTCTGATACGGGTCTTTTAAGTCTAAAAGAGGCCAACGATTATGAGAGTGCGCCTAATACTTTTCATATCACACTACAAGTAGGTGATGATAAAGAGAACCTTAGTGAAGTGCAGGCCATCGTAGTGAATATCAAAGACCTTGATGAAGGGTTCACTTTTGAGCATATTGGTAATTTTACAGCGATGGTGGGTCAGACTAAAGTGGGACAGATGCTGGCCACTCCAAACACGATCACCAATGTTGATGTCAACTATACGCTGATGCAGGGAAACTCGCTACTACAGATTGATGACGAAGGTTACATAAGTTTTAAGTCCCCAGCTGTAAAAACACCTAGCTTTTATGTTCAAGTGAAAGCCTACAGTCAGCTCAATGGTTCTGAGACATTGAGTGATGTCTTTAGTGTAGAGGTCGTAGATGATCCTAGTAAGGTCCCACCTTCTATTGATCAGAACTATCCACGTTCGACTTCAGTAGTCTCTCCTGCAGACATGACAGTAGCTGTGATGAAGGTTCAAGCTTCTGCAGAGGGCAATGCAACAACATTGAGTTATACTCTTAACGGTGTAGATGCTACTATGTTCACTATAGATGAAAATGGTAGTCTTTTCTTTGCCAGTGGCATAGAATTTGACCCTAATATAGACAACATCTATGAAGTAGTTGTCGATGTAAGTGATGAATATGGCAATGAGAAGTCGACAGAGGTGATCTCTGTAGTTGTGCTTGAAAATCCGGACACTATGATTCCTATTATTACCTCTAGTACATTTAGTGTAGATGAAAACAGCCTGGGTAACCTCACGGTGACAGATTTCGAACGTGGTTCAGGTAAGATCAACAGTTATAGTATTGTAGGGGGCGCGGATTCCGCACTGTTCACTTATGACAATAAAGTGTTACGTTTTAAAAGTGCTCCTGACTTTGAGTCTGAAGCTTCTGCCAATGGTACTAACACCTACAACGTGACCTTAGAGGTGAGTGATGATCTTGGAAACATCAGTGAACCAAGAGAGATCATTGTCAATGTACAAGATGTCAATGAAAAGTTGACTTTTACTTCATTAGTGAATTACAACCAGACAGAAGGTACCACTTATGTAGGAACGGTGACAGCAGGACCTGTTTTAGAGATGCCTGCTGAGATTAGCTACAGTCTAGTTGACAGTACAGATACCTTTACGATCACAGCTGCTGGTGCTCTGAGTTTTATTGATGCTCCAGTGTATGTTTCTGGCGGTACTAACATTTATACAGTGAGTGTAGCAGCACACAGTCAGTACAATGGCTCCCTAACTACGCAAGACATCACTGTAAAAGTCTTTTCTGCAAGTTATGCGATTACTTTTGACTCGAACCAGTCAGAAGCATGGTTTGATCAAAATGTTGTTATGAGTTTTCCTATGACTGCAACTTCAGCTGCAGGAGAGACATTGACTTATAGTATTGAAGACTATACGGGTCCTGTCTTTAGTATTGATGCCATTACAGGGCTGTTGACAGTCAGTGCCCCTGCTTACAGTTGGGATACAACTGGTGAAGCAAATACTTATCGTGCAACAGTTGTCGCAACCGACACTAATGGAAATAGTGCAAGAAGACAAGGTGTCTTATATATCAATTCTATTGACGGCACACCGAGTATCAGTACAAGTAGCGATCTCTCTGTTAACGAAAATGTAAAATCTATTGTGAATCTGGCAGGATTAAGTCTTGTTGGCGGTACTTTAAATTATAGTGTTACAGGTGGTGCAGATGCCAACACGTTTGATATCTTAAACAACCTTACTTTAGTGTTTAAAGATGCATCAGGTAAAAACTTTGAAGTCCCTAACGATGCTAATACAGATAATGTTTACGAAGTGGAGATCACAGCAACAGACAGTGTGAGTCATGTGACAACAACTAAACTGATAACGGTAAGTGTTAACAATGTTACTGAACTACCTAGCAATCTTCTTTTCTCTTCGATTGAAGATAATGATGGAAGAAGCAGTTATGTCAATATAGCAGATACAACACATCTGCAAGTTGATTCTGATACTTCACTGTTTTTTGCAGGCAGTAGAAGATATAAAGTGCAATTGGATGCTACTGCATTTAGTGGCCA
>WGDB01000068.1 GCA_015493495.1 Helicobacteraceae bacterium
CACTCAGACCTGCTCCGCTTATGATCATTACTTTATGCATCGTCATTCCTTATAAGTTATACCTCTGACATTCCTGAGAGGATATAAGACTTCAGGGTAAAAGAGTCTCTATAACAATCTAATACTCGTCAAAATCACCCAAAGCCATATCCAAATGTGCTATGGCATCATCCATTATAGGACCCGGAACTGCAAAATTCAGGCGCATGTAGCCTTTACCCTCTTTTCCAAATGAGATGCCCGGACTAAGACCTAAGGCGGCTTCTTCTACAAAAAACCGTTTGAGTTCACTGCTGCTGAGTCCCAACTGCGAACAGTCTAACCAGGCCAAGTAAGTTCCCTCTGGCGGGATAAAATGTATTTTATCACTATGACGTTCTGCCAAAGCCCTCAGTTTTTGAATGTTTCGTTGCAGATGTATCAGCAGCTCATCCAACCACACTTCACCCTCTCTATAGGCCGCTTCAAAACCAGCATGGGCAAAGACATTGCCTTGGGCAAAATGGATACGCTCATAAGCATCATCAAAATCTTGACGCATTGCCTCATTTTGAACAACCACTGTAGATATAGCCAATCCCGCTGTATTAAACGTCTTGCCCGGCCCTATTGCTGTAATGGTCAGGTTGGCCACCTCATCACTTAGTGAAGCAAATGGGGTATGAATAGTCGGCGCATAGACCAAGTCAGAGTGGATCTCATCTGCCATAATCTTGATGTTATGTTCCACACAGATATCGGCTAATTCTTCTAACTCTTCTCTACTCCAAACACGTCCCACAGGATTATGTGGAGAACAGAGAAGTAGCAGTTTCGTCTTCTCATCGATCTTCGAGCGCAAATCATCAAAATCAAAACGATAATCACCCTTAGCAGTTTTTCGAAGTGGGTTACGTAAAACCTCTCGACCATTTCGTGTGACGTTTTTTAGAAAAGGTGGATAAATAGGAGTTTGAACAATGACCTTATCACCCGGTTGTGTAAAAGCATGGATCGCAGTGTTTATCGTTGCAACAACTGAGTGTGAGTAGAACATCCATTCACGTTGTATCTCAAAGCCATGACGTTTTTTCATCCACACTATCTGCGCTTCATAGGCACTCTCGGGTACCTCTTCATAACCATAAACAGGATGTGCCGCTCTCTTTTTGACCGCATCAACGATGCAAGGCGGTGTCTCTATATCCATGTCTGCTACCCACATCGGCAAAACATCTTCTGTACCAAAAAGTGTTTGACGCAAGGTGTACTTCTCTGCCCTGCTTTTTGAGCGATCCGTTACAGACTGAAAGTCAAAACTCATCGCTTTTTCCAGACACTCATCTGTGAAATAGTATGTTGAAATTTACGTGCAGTCTCAGGAATAACAAAAGGAACATCATAGGTTGCGACCAGCTCAAACTTTGGATCTAAGACATTTTCAAGACCCTCCAATGTAGAGACTGCATTGCCATCAGCATCTGTATAACCCCCCAGCCAAAACTCTTTTTTAGTATACTCTTCAAGCCAAGTGTAGGGAGAGGTTAAGATAAGATAGCCCCCCTCTGTTATACGTTCTTCAATCCCTTCTAAAAAGAGCAGTGGCTCATAAAGTCTGTCTATAAGGTTCGTCGCCATGATAAGGTCATACCCTTTGAAGTGCCCTTTCATGTTACAGGCATCTCCCTGCCAAAAATCAACATTTTTAGCGATTTCATCAAAGCCCAGTTCCTCTAAAGTTACTGATTCTTGAGCTACGATCTCACCCTCGACCACACGTTGAAAGTTGATCTTGCCTTGAGACTGAAAGTCTAATCCTACCTGAACAAAACGTGCAGAAAAATCTATGCCCGTCACCTTGTCAAACCCTTTGGCCAGCTCAAAGCTGGCACGTCCTGTGGCACATCCTAGATCTAAGGCATGTCTCATCTCAGTCTCTTGTCCATACTCGAGTGCAAACTCTGCACACTTCTTAGCAAAGTTCTCTACACCGAAGTGCTCTTCGCCATACTGGAAATGGCAGTACTGTGATACTAAGGCATCACTCTCATAAATGTTACTCTCTTCTTCTGTCTCTATACTCAATTGGTCTCCTTCTACGACTCTAAATCCTGCATGTTGGTAAAAATGGCGTCTAAACGCATAACGCGAGTTACGCATCAGTTCATTACCTGTGCTCGCCCATGAACCACCCTTTAAAATATTGTGTTTGGTGTCAAAGGTCGGTAGTGAAAAGTCATCATACGCATAATGGGGTTCAAACCCTTTAAAGCCGTTCATATGACTTTCACTCCACTGCCAGACATTTCCCATCACATCATACAGATCACCAAAGGCGAACATATCTACAGGACACGATGACGCATAATGGACAAAGTTAATATTGGCCTTAGTGTCATCAAACTCTGGAACATCTTTAATCCCTGCTCGCTCATAAAGCAGATACCACTCAGGCTCGCTTAAAAGTCGGTACTCCTTTTGTTCTTTGGCACTTTTCCAACGACAATAGGCCTTCGCCTCAAGATAGTTCACATCAACAGGCCAGTTCATTGGCATCTCTATGATCTCTGTCATCGTACGGTACTTGTAACGACCATCTTCATCCGGCACCCAAAAGGTAGGATGTTTGAGAGAACCTCTCTTCAAAAACTCGTCCCCCTCTTCATCCCAGAACTCAGATGTTTCATATCCACCATCTTGCATAAATTCTAAAAACTCACCATTAGAACAGATGTACTTTGCCACTTTAAATGATGGAACGTTCTCTTCGTAAGCTCCATACTCGTTGTCCCAGCCATAGAGGTGATGGTCTTTACTCTTACCTAGCTTCACCTTGGCACCATCGATCGCTACCATCTCATTGTTAGGTGTCTTCCCATGTGTTTGACATATAGGGAAGTTCGCAACACTTTGCACTTTTTCTATAGGAAGCTGTCGGTGAAGAACACTCGAGGTCTCGATATGAATACGTTCATGCTCTATTCCCATCAAAATGATCCACCAAGGACTCTCTTGGGTAATCGGCAAGCTAAGCGGCAGCATAGTGATAAGTCCATCAACCAGTTCTCTCACTATATCACGATAGACTCGTACTGCAGAAACTTCTGGCCAAACGTAGTGAGCTTTTTGCATATCATCCCACTTCATCTCATCAACACCAATAGCAAATGTTGCCTCAAATTCAGGGTTAATGCGATCATCGATGATCTTGGCCACCATAAATTTGTTGACAAAAAAGGTCGCTGTATGTCCAAAATAAAAGATCATAGGATGACGTGTTGCTTCAGGCTGTTCGTAAAAGACACTATCGTCTATGAAGGTGGTAAATAGATCTTCATACATATCATAGGTTTTGTGAAAATAGTCGCGTATCTCTTCACGCTTTTTTTCAACATCAGAACCTGTCAGTGTTACGGGTAAAGTGTGGAGGGGGTGCAAATCTATCCTTCTTGTCACAGGTACAGAGTACTTTCTAGCATATACTCAAGTAGATTGTTTAATCCCTCTATTCTATCGCATTCTTGGCCCATTCACTGTAACCTAGGCTACTTAGTCATCAAAAAACGTGTATAATCTTCTCATGAAAACACTAAAGTCTCCTCTTCTCTCCTCTTTTAGTGAGATTACGCATGCCTTTACCTCACGCCACGGCGGTCTCTCTAAAGTACCTTTTCACAGTAACAACCTTGCCTTTCATGTAGGAGATCTGAAAACAGATGTTATACAGAACCATCAAAAAACAGCAAAATCCCTTGGTTATGAGTACCAGAATCTGATCCATATGAGACAGATACACTCAGACAAGATCACCATCGTAGACTCTAAACTACACCACTTTGAAAATCCACCTGAATGTGATGCACTGATCACAAACCAGACAGCTACACCCCTTATGGTCATGACCGCCGACTGCACCCCAGTCCTTTTTTATGATCCTATACAAAAGGTCATTGCTGTAGCCCATGCAGGAAGAGCGGGTGCACTCAAAAGCATTGTCACCAAAACTATCAAGAAGATGTCTGCAAGCTATGATAGTGACATAGAAAATATTCTAGTGGCACTCGGTCCTTCTATTGGGGTCTGCTGTTATGAGGTGGGTACAGAGATCGCACAGGAGACAGATATCCTAGGTTATAGTTTTGCAGTAGAACATAGAGCAGGAAGTTACTTTTTAGATGTCAACGCCATTATCCTCCATCAGCTTAAGACCTTAGGACTAAAAGAGGCACAGATCAACAACCTCTCTGTTTGCAATGCCTGTCATAATAGTACCTACTTCTCATACAGAGCAGACCAAAAAAAGACAGGGCGCTTTGGTGGGATCTTGATGATCAATCCTTAATTACTTATTTATCACATTTTTATCACATTTTGTATCTAAAACCTTGAATTAATACCCTTCCTACCCCTCTCGCTTTATAATAGCTATAGACACTATAAATAGATAGTATTTATAAAAGGAGCATTGGATGGTACATAAGATCTTTTATCTTTCTCTCTTAACAACACTCTCACTTTATGCCACATGTCAAGATAAAATTTTTGATGTAGATATAGGAACCTGTTATGAACAAGAGGGGAACCTCAACTTGGCTCAGGCCGCTTATGAACGGGCGCTGATGCAAGACAGTGACAACACTCAAGCGAAGATGAAACTCATCTCTTTATACCGTGAGCAGGAGATGCAAAAAGATGCTGAGGCCCTCTTGTCCACGGTAGATGAGCAGCAACTCACCCCACAACAGAGAACCACGCTTGCCACCTTGCGAGAGAAGAGACCTTCAACAGTAGGAAAGGCCCGTGCCCAAGTGACTTTGGATCTGGGTTATGATGACAACATCAACATCAATCACACCTATTTTTATGATACGACCTTCTCTAATAATCCTATGGGAACCCGTTTTATTCGACTCAATGCCGATCTAAGTTACCAATACGACCTCCCCAACAGTCGCGGTTGGTTTTTACGTAGTGACGCCAACCTCTACCATCAATACAACATGGATGTAGATACCTATAATAGCCATCAATATGACACCATGTATGGCCGTCTTTATGCTGGTGGTGGCTATGGCGCCAACAACTTTTCTCTCTATGTCCCTCTCTTTTATGACCGTCTTAATTTTTTAGACCGTGATCTTTTTAAAGAGATTGGTATACGACCCGACTTTAATATGATGTTTAAAAAGATGTTTGTACTCAACGCCAATTTGCTCTACTCCAAACGTAACTATTTTCAGTCAACGGACCAGATGCGTAACGACACCATCTTAGGGCTGGAAAGTGGCTTTTACTGGGTCTACAACCGACATAATGCCTATGCTAAACTTCGTTACGACAAGTTCAGTGCCCAAGACGCTAACGCCATACCTCTAGGAACCAAGGTCTTTGTAGACAAAGAGATGATCTCCTTAACATTTGGGGGTCTCTACTCCATCAAAAAAGTCATGGACATACGAGGTCAGTTTCTCTTTAGAAAAGGGGACTTTAAAGAGATCCCACTCTTTTTTGGTAGACTCAAGCGTGATGATACGACCAAAGATATTTTACTCTCGCTTGAACGTGATCTCATCCCTGATCTGCGGGCACACATACAGTTGCATTACCTGGATAATGCCTCAAACTATAATCAGGCTATATTTACTAAGAAAGAGGCCCTTGTTGGTCTTGTATACACCTATTAGGAGCAGAGACTATGAAGATTTTATTACTTATTATGATGACACTTTCCACACTTTTCGCAGCCATCGGTGAGATCACAGCAGTTCAAGGTGAGGCACAACTCCAAAGAGAGGCTACCGTCTTACCTGCAAAAAAGGGGACATCTCTTGAGGAGAAAGACCTTTTAGAGACACAAAAGCACTCTAAAGTACAAGTCATCTTAAAAGATGATACCGTTATTACCATCGGCCCACAAAGCAGTTACTTTTTTGAAACCTATCAAGATCAGGCAGAACCTAAAGTACTGATGAGACTCCAACATGGATTTTTCAAGATCATCACGGGTAAAATAGGAAAAATAGCACCAGAGCGTTTTAAAGTAAAGACAGAAGTCGCTACTATTGGTATTAGAGGGACACAGTTTATGGCCTCAGTCCAAGAAGGTCAAGAGTCTATAGCCTGTAGCCGCGGTGCGTTGGTCGTGGAGACAGAAAAAACTACCTTTGAACTGCCCGCTGGAATGATGCTTGTGTATCAAAACAGTCGTTGGAGTATGCACGAGATAGACCCTGGCAGTTTTGAGCCTATCATGATGCAACAGAGTGTAGCGCCACAAAAGAAAACTGCCCTTGAGCAAACGACACAGCATCTGCCTGACTTTAGAGAGAGCTACACTCCATTAGAACAGCAGATCGATAAAGAACATTATGATAGTTATCAACAACCGTATTAACTCTTAGCATGCGTAGATAAAGGAGCACTGTTTTGCAACAACACAATAAGTTTTCATGGGGTGACATACTAGGTGGCTTCTCTGGAGCTGCCGTTGCCCTGCCCCAGTCTATGGGCTTGGGTATTGTACTTTTTATTGCCATGGGGTTGGACGCCTCGACTGGTGCCTTAGCAGGCCTCATCGGTGCCACACTGCTTCTATTTGTCTCTGGCGGTATTGGCGCGACCATAGGAATGATGAGTGCACCTAACGGTCCCATGACCATGTTGCTTGTCGGTGTTATGGGCAGTATGTCTGCACAAGGTGCCAGCAGCGATCTGATGTTACTGACCCTAAGTGCGATCTTGGTGACTACCGGACTTTTCCAGATCCTCTTTTCACTGCTTGGGGGCACGCAACTCATCAAGTTTATCCCCTATCCTGTTGTTGCCGGTCTGGTCACAGGAGTTGGTCTATTGATGATAAAGTCCCAATGGAGCCTTTTGTCAAAAGGGTGGGACGGTATCGTTCCTTTCACCCTGCAGACAGGATATCCACTGCTCATTGCACTGCTTACTGCCGCTATTATGTTCATCGTTCCCATACTGACACGCAAAAAGGTACCAGGAGCAGTAGGAGGACTGATCGTCGGAATCACACTCTACTACCTGCTGCTTACCTTCCTACCGGTAGGTGTACAGACACAATGGGTCGTAGGTGCCATTCCTTCTGTCAGTGCCATACATTTTGGAATCCCTATCGACTCTCTGAAGCTTGTCTCTGTCGAAACGGTTGTTCTCTCTGCTTTAGCCTTGATGATCTTAGGAACTACAGACTCTCTGGTCACCTCTTTAGTCGCAGACTCCAAAACACGAGAACGTCATAACAGTAAAGTAGAGATCATGGCACAAGGTACTGCCGAAGTCTTCATCGGTCTTATAGGCGGGTTAGGCGGTTGGGGTACCAAAGGTGCCACCCTTGTCGCTATCGATGCAGGAGGACGCCGCTGGAGCGCTGTCTTTGCCGGGCTTTTCTTCCTGACGCTGATGCTACTGGCCGGAAAGGCTGGAGAGTATCTTCCGGTAAGTGTACTTGCCGGTATTGTTGCCATGGTCGGTGCTGGCATGCTCGATCGTAATATACTCTCCTGGATCAGATATAGAGAGACACAGTTAGATGCGGCGGTCGCCCTCCTCGTTGTCATCACTATCATGACCTTCAACCTTGTCATCGCTGTCGGTGTCGGTGTGCTGATCTCTATTTTACTTTTTGTCAGTCGCCAGACACGCAGCCCTATTGTCCATCGCCGTATCACAGCCAAAGAGCACCACTCTTTTTGCGCCCGATCCAACGAAGCCTTTGGTATTATCGAAGATAATGGTGATGACATCATCCTCTATGAGCTTAAGGGAGACCTCTTCTTTGCCACTGCTGACAAACTGCGCACACAGATCACTGAAGAGATGGAAAACGGAAAGATTCTTATCCTCCATTTCAGACGGGTCAAATACATTGACCTCAGTGCTATGATCGTCATACTGCAGATCGTGCAGGAGGCCTCTGAAAAAGGGTGTGATCTTGTCTTCTGTCACCTCCACAAGGGGCTGGGTTTTGGTAAAAAGACTGCCAAAGCTTTCGAACGCATAGATGCCAAACTGAAGTTCTCCAACAAGGTCTTCATCGACACGGACAAGGCACTTGAATATGCCGAGAACCTACTGCTTGAACACAAAGGCTACGTCCTGCCGCCAGTCGACCAGAAGATCGCTATCGCCGACAACAACTTCTGCTCCAAGATGGATGAAGAGCAAAAGGCACTTATTGAAAAGGTGGGTACCCTGCATCAGCTTAAAAAAGATACCGTGCTCTTTGAGAAAGGTGATTATGGAGACTCTCTCTTTCTCGTTCTTCAGGGTGAGCTTGAAATACGTCTGCACTCCAACTCCAGGGAGTACAAACGTCTGGCGAAATATGGTGCCGGTACCTACTTTGGAGAGGTCTCTTTCATTGCACCCGGACCAAGATCTGCCCAGGCGATCGCCCTCGAAGATGCAAAACTTTTCGAGATCTCACGAGATACATTAATGCAACTTGAAGAGCGTGCTCAAGCGAAACTTGCGCTGGCCCTTTTGTTAGAGATCGGTGTGACGTTGAGTACAGAACTGAGACGTTCTGC
>WGDB01000069.1 GCA_015493495.1 Helicobacteraceae bacterium
AGAGAAAGATCACTCGAAAGTGACTTTGATGTTAGAAGGTGGCATAGAGAGTCTAGACCTCGTTGCCTTCAAACAGCGTTACCAAATGCCCCCAAACAGACGGGTAAACTGCAGTTACACCATTAGCAAAAATGAGTGGAATGGTAAGATAAGTATACAGATGATGCTAGACAAGTTTTATGAGTAACTAAAGGTGCCGTACTTTGTGTTTGCACATAAAACATGGAAATAAAAAAATATTTCTAACATGTAATACATAATTTTTATACTCGCATAGAGCGAAGAGTACGATACTGAAGCATCAGAACAGTTATCATTAAAAATTAAAATGCAGTCAACAGACCGAGATGCCTCGGCTGTTAGATAGAGAAGTTTTTAGAAAGCGTAGGTATAGTCTACTGTTAAAGAAGCTTGGTTGTTAGTAGCTTTAACAAGTTCTGGTAGACCAGAAACTTCATAAGTGTAAGCGTCAGAGAAACTTATACCGTATACAAAAGAAGCGTCTATAACACCGTACTCTTTAAGGTCATAACCGCCACCAATTGTAAAGTGTGCTGCAGTTAAAGCAGGGAAACCGATGTATGTAGCGATAGTTTGATCTACAGAAGCACTGTCGACGATATTAGAGCCATAGTTAAGACCTATACGCAGTGCTAAAACATCCATATTATGCTCTGCACCGAGGGCAAATACATGTTGGTTGCTCCAACCAAAGTCACTGTAACCAGAAGCACTTCCATAAGCTAAGTACTTGTAGTCAAATGCAATTGTAGTTGCGTCACTCATACTATAATCAAGACCAAGGCCAAATGTTGAAGGGTTGGCAAGAGACACATTTTGACCTTGCAAGTTTTTCATGGCATCACCATAATCACTAGAGATCGCAGTTTTATACATGATACCAAAAGTAACACTTTCTAGATCATAAGTAGCACCAAGGTTCACACCAAAGTCCATAGATGACTCATCACCATAGTTTGTAGATAGAGATGAAGACTGGATAACTGGTGCAATACCAAGGGCAAGACCTTTAACACCAAGGTTAGTGAAGTTGTAAGAGAAAGGGATACTGATCTGTGCGATCTTTAGCTCGTTTTTAGCACCTGCGGCTGCAGTTTTACCCACAGTAGAGTAGTCCACACCTGAACCAGCGACAGAGTTAAATCCAATACCGATCGCCATATCATCGTCGATCTTGTGTGCATAACCAATATCAGGCATGATTGAGTTACCGTAGTCAGAGTTGTCTTTACCACCCGCATCCAGGTAAGTAACTGATGGAGAGAAGAAAGTTAGACCGCCGCTAACTGCTTTACTGCTCTCTTTTGCATAGAGTGCCGGGTTGTTGTTAGACGCACCTGCTCCCATGTATGTAGCCACTCCAACACCACCCATAGCACGGGCCTTAGCCGTTGTTGCGATGAGTTGTGTACCGTTTGTTGCCAATGCTGATGTTGTAATAGCAGCAGTTCCTATAAGTAGGGTTAACGCTTTTTTCATGATCACTCCATTTTATTAAGTATCTGAATTGTATTACGTATTTAATAAAAAATAACTTACATCAACGTTTAGGCTACTGTTAGATTAATATTCATTTTTGTTTTCCTATGATAAACTTGTTAGTGAAATTGATAGTTTAATGTTCTTTTAGGGATTTCTGATAAATAGATGGCAACTGTTATCTATTTATTAGAGGTCCCCAAAAAACGTTGATCCATCATATAAATACTAGGAGTTCGAAAATGAGATTTAATTCTAAAATGTTATCTGCTGCAGCTGCAGCGGCATTAATCGTCACTATGGCTGGTTGTGAAAGCACAGCGACTAGCTCTTCAAAAACAGGTGGTTCTGCACAGCACATCACTAACCCTAAGGGTAGTGTTACTGGTACAGTTCAAGACACAAATGGTAACCCTCTTACAGGTGTACTAGTTTATCTAGCAGGTCAAAGAAGTAAAACAGATGCCGGTGGTGTTTACCGTTTCTCTAGTGTTCCTGTAACTCAGGTCAATGACACAGCCGGTGGTGCTCATGGTCAGGATCTTTCTGTTACTATCGCTGCTCCAGAAGGTTATATTGGCGCAACTGTAACAGTAAGCCCAGCAGCACAGATCGATAATGCTGAAAATGCTGAAAATGGTGTTGAGACATTTATTGATGGTTTCATCGCTTCAGCAGGTGTTGCAGTTCTTCCAGAGACAAACTCAACAGTAGTTGGTGTGTTAAGAGATATCGCTACAGGTGCACCGTTGGCAAATACGGAGATCCAGCTTGAGTTTATTGCTGGAGGATCAGGTGCTGACGTAGCTCAAGAGCAGTCACAAAATGGTATAGATACTTCATATGCTGTCTCTACTTACAAGATCTCTACAGATGTTAACGGTTCATTTTCTTTTACATCACTTCCAACGGACTCAACATTCCAATTCCTTGTTCCTGGTTATGACAATGTAGACGTTGGTGGTGCAACAGACCTATTTGCTTCTGATGCTGAGACGGTAGTTACACTTGGTAATGTCGTAGCAAAAGAGATTAAAGCGTTAGACACGACGCCACCATTTGTAGTATCTGTTGATAACATTATCTCTGCACCAGCTGCACTTCGTGCAACTTTAGATGATGACACAAGAGACACTTTTGTTGTTAACTTCTCAGAAACTTTGACACCTGAGAAATTAGAGCTTGCTGGAAACTCAGTGTTCCTATATGCAGGTGAAGATGGTAACATGACAAAAAGAGCATTTACTGCAGCTATTAACAGTGACAACAATGCGGTTACTTTTACAATCACAGATGCACTTGCTGATGGTGATCTTGTAGACCTGTTGTTCCTAAATGCTGACACAGTAGATACATCAATGAACTCATTGACAACAGCGGGTACTGTTATCGGTTATGATGCACCTCAAGGTAACTATACAAAAATCAAGTTAGAGATTTTCTCTGAAGAAAACCAAGCTGCAGCAGCCGCAACATCACAAACACAGATGACTAAAGACAACTCTGGTGTAGATGATGATGAAGCACTACAAGCTGTTAGCAGTGCATATAATGATGTACTTGATAATGACATAATAACTGGTTTCCAACAGTTAAATAGTGCAGACAATGATACTGGACTTGTTAATGATGCTCAAGAAAGATTAACAGCATTGGTTAATGAACAAAAAGCGGGTGCATTTGTAGAAACAGACAAAACGCGTATCTCTTTTGTTGCAAACGATGCATTTACTTACCAGATCTCTGTTACCGATCAGACGATGACAGTAGACAAAGTACAAGCAGATGTTGATGGTGTTTTAAATGCAACATCAGTTAACACAAAGATCGAAGGAGACTTCTCTGATACTATTCCAGGCAATATGCTTGAAATCTCTACAGATGCTAATGAAACGGTAGAGGTTTACCTTTCTAATGTTGAACCAACTGACATTGTTACGATCACACCGGTTGATTCACTTGGTTATGCAGGTACACCGGTTGTAATTCAACTTGTGGACAATGTTGCACCTACAACAGTACTTCAGAAAAGTTATTTGAATGGTACACCTACTATTGCAAACACAGGTACAACAGTACAGTTTGGTGATGGTGGTGAGTTAAGCCAAAACTTTAGTGATGAAAATATTGGAGCTCCTTACATTTCTGTGAATCCAGGCCTTTTAGACAACTTGGACGGAAATGGAGAAAATGTTAACAATGGCGCGACTCGTGACAAGAAACTTCAAGAAGAGCTTTTTGTTTATAACACAATGGACACAACAGTAAACCCTGCTGCTTATTATATTGATAAAGCAGATGGTATTTATGATGCACATGCTATTACTCAAATGACAGACTTTAGTCGTCAAATAGGTGTTGCCTTCTCTGAAGACATTAATGTTACGGGAGATCCTGTTTTAACAAACATCTCGGCAACAGTTAACAATGCCAAAGCATTTAATGACGTTACAGCAAATGTTGATGGCGGTATTATAAACAGTGACTTGGTAACTCTTGAAGTAAACAACGTTATGACACTTGCTAATGATGATAACATGGGTGTTATTGACTTCTCTACTGTTGTAACTGATACAGCTGAGACTCCAAATGCTGCAACTAATGCTAATGCAAAAGTTGTAGTACTTGACCAGATGCCACCTTTAGTCACTAAAGCCTTTTTTGATGGTACTAATGTAGTTGTTACCTTTAATGAAGCGATTAGCTTAAGAGACACAATGACACTTACAATTGATGACACTGCAGGTATAGGTTCTTCAACAGCAACGTATACTGCAACGACTTCACCAGCAACTTGGACATTAAGTGTAGATGCTAAAACACTTACTATTGCTAAGAGTGAATTCCCTACTGTTGGCGGCCTGATTGTTAATAATTCAGAGGATTGGTACAACAGTGCTCCAGTGAGCAAGGTCTATTACCCTTATGGTGCAGCAGATCCTTATAATGTCAGTGCTTTAGGTGATACCAACTTGACACATGCAACACTCGACTTCAGTGATATTCCTGATAGTCATGATTACTCATGGGCAGATTATGCAGCTGATACATTACTAAGAGCTGTAGCGACTCCAGAGTTTGCAATTGTCAACACAGTTACAAATAACCTGTTTAACATTACCGGTTCTGATTCTACTGCCTTTACGGTAGCGGGCGACTCAACTACTACACAACAGGTAGTGAAGTGGACATTCTCTCACCCTATCCGTGTAGATGCTTTAACTGACATCTTTAATGATGCCAACCTTGATGGTGGTGCAGCGGAAACTGATGGACGTCGTGTTATTACAGATGCGATTGCAGCGGCTGCTCCAAACCCTTCAGATAATGTAGTAAACTACTTTGAAGCAGTTGTTGGTGGTGGTACTGAAAACCTTACCAACCAAGACACAACATCTGCAGCAACAACAACAAGCTTAGAGCTAAGTGCAAACAGAAAAGTGGTGACATTGAAGTTTACTACTGCAACTGATATTGCTGCTACTACTGACTCAGTGAAGCTAAAAGCAGGTAAGACACTTGTAAGTGAATACGATTACTCTAAAACACATACAGATGCAACTGTTACAGCTAACCCTGTACCATAACAGTTAAATATCTCTTCATCCAGCTTGGATGAGAGCTGAACAACTTCTTTTTTGAAGTTGTTCTCTTTAGGATTTGACTTTAAGTTAGATCCTAAAGCAAGAGAAAAGTATGATTTTTTACACAAACCTTAATAGATCGAAAAAATAAGGTTTATGTAAGAGGTTACAGACAATGCCCAAAAGGAGTAACATGAAAAAAAGTATTTTATACTCTCTACTGACCACAGCAGTACTGATCACAACAGGTTGTGAAAGCCTGGACACAACACAGTTTGACCAGAATGTTACCGGTAACAATGACGGTAAGCTAGACTCCAAGTATGTACTGCTTCCAGCTTTAAAGCTTGACAATGGCCAATCAGCTGATGTTGTTATTGGGCAGCCAGACATGACAAGCGGAGGTGGGGTTGGACCAGCAGGTACTGAAGCTGGACCCTACAGTAACGCCAGTGTACTTAACGGTAAGTTATTTTTACAGAGTTATGGTTTTAATAGAATTTTAGTATTTAACCAGATACCAAAGGTATCAGGAGCTGATGCGGATTATGTTATAGGGCAACCTGGCTTTTTATCAATTGGTGGTGGAAATGACAATACGGACTTTAATGCTCCATTAGGAACTTCTATTACCCCTTCCAACTATGCGTCAAAGTACAGTTCAAGATTGGTGGTGGCTGAACTAGCAAACCACAGAGTTAGTATTTTTAATGCTGTCCCAACATCGAGCGGCGCGGCATCAGATGTAGTGGTTGGTCAGAGCGATTTTAATGTGCCTTCCGTTACAACATGTACGGCTGTCAACTTACAGAACCCGTATGATGTCACTACTACAAATGATGGAAAGATGATGGTTGCAGATACTGGTCATAACCGTATTTTGATCTATAACACTATACCAACAGAAAATGGTGCAGCAGCTGACATTGTGTTGGGACAAAATGATTTTACATCATCATGTGCACCAGTTATAGGCCCGGGAGGCTTATACATGCCTAGTGGTCTTTGGAGTGATGGAAGGCGCTTAGTTGTTGTAGATAGTGGTCATCATCGTGTTTTGATTTGGAACAAGTTCCCAACAACCAATGGAGCAGCAGCAGATGTTGTGTTAGGACAATCAAATTTTATAAACTCTACACCTAATGATGATGATCAAGATAGCGTCGTAGATCCTCAACCGTCTGCAAGAACATTACAATTTCCATTTATGGGTGTTTTTTCTAATGGACAGCAACTCTTTGTAGCAGATAGCGGTAATAACAGAGTATTGGTCTGGAACAAGTTTCCTACACAAAACTTTCAAGAGGCAGATCGTGTCCTGGGTCAAAATGACTTTACATCACTTGCAGGAGGATTAACAGCTTTTTCATTTAATTTTCCTTCAGGAATCACTCAGTATAAAAAAGATCTGATCATCTCTGATACCAACAATAATCGTCATCTAATTTTTTTAGGAAATTAAAATAGGCTTTTTGTTAGCGAATGTAGACTGTTATAACTGTTTAAGATTTTCTCTCTAGAAATAGGTCTTGGCAGTCTTTACAAGGCATGGTACTATCAAGTAAAGAAAAGGGTATACACTATGTCCAAAAGGAATAAAATGAAAAAAAATATCTTATACTCTCTACTGACCATAGCCGCGCTGATCACAACAGGTTGTGAAAGCCTGGACACAACACAGTTTGACCAGAATGTTACCGGTAACAATGACGGTAAGTTAGACTCCAAGTATGTGTTGTCACCTACTTTAAATCTTTATAATGGACAAGCTGCAAATATTGCCATAGGTCAAGTTGACATGACCAGTGTGGTTGGCAGTCCCCCTGATGCTACTATCGCTTCATCTTATGGTAACGCACAAATATTAAATGGTAAGCTGTTTTTGCAAAGTTCTTATGATAATCGTATTTTGGTGTATAACAGAGTCCCTACAGAGTCAGGAACATCAGCTGATTATGTTATAGGGCAAGAGAATTTTCTTGATACTGGCTTTGGAACTAGTAACACAGACTTATATAATCCACGTGGTATAAGCATTACTCCATCAGGTTATGCTTCTAAGTATAGCTCTATGCTGATTGTACCAGAACGCTTTGGACATCGTGTTAGTATATTTAATACAGTTCCTGAAGGTAATGGAGGGGTTTCAGACGTTGTAGTAGGTCAGTCAGGCTATGATGTACCAGCAAACACCAGCTGTACAGCAGTCAACTTACATGATCCATATAATGCTATCACTACTGATGATGGGAAGCTTATCATCGCAGATGCAGGTCATAACCGTGTGTTGATATATAATAAGATTCCTACATCTAATGGAGCAGCAGCAGATATTGTTATAGGTCAATCAGATTTTACTTCATGCAGCGCTCATAATGGTGCAAGCGGTTTATTTTTTCCAACGGCAGTATGGACAGATGGAAGACGTTTAGCAGTAGTAGACTCTTCAAATCATCGTGTATTGATTTGGAAGACATTTCCAACTAACAATAATACTCCTGCAGATATTGTTTTAGGACAATCTAATTTTAGTAATACTGCTCGTAATGATGATAATCAAGATGGTGTGCAAGATGTGACACCAACAGCGCGTACTCTTGACTATCCTTATGCTGGGATTATGACAAATAGTTCTCAATTCTTTATTTCAGACTATAGTAACAATAGAGTTCTAGTTTGGAACACGTTCCCAACAGAAAACTTTCAACCAGCAGATACCGTTTTGGGTCAAACAGATTTTTTTACAAGGACATTTGGCCTATCAGCTACAAAATTTTATCATCCAAGTGGCTTAGCACAATATAAAAATGATCTCATTGTTACTGATGCCAATAACCGTCGTTACGTGGTTTTTTCAGGGAATTAATGTACGCTTATATCTAGGAAGGTACTATTAATACAGATTTTTAAAGAGGAGCATACTGGTGCTCACGCAAATCAAAAGTTTAACCCTTCGCTAACACTTCTACACTATAATAGAACATGCATAAAAAAATACTCCTTTTAGAAGATGACAGACTTTTGGGTGAGACCTTGATGGAACTGCTGATGGGTGAAGGTTATGAGGTCACTTTGGTGGTGGATGGTGAGGCAGCGGCTGAGGCTTCGTTTGAGTTGGGGTTTGATCTGTACGTCTTTGACATCAATGTCCCCGAGATCAATGGGCTGGAGCTTTTAGAGAGCCTCCGTGGCGCAGAGGACAAGACACCTGCTATCTTTATCAGTGCACTGGTCGACCTTAACTCCATCTCTAAAGGCTTTGCAGTGGGGGCGGATGACTACATCAAAAAGCCTTTTTTCCCAGAAGAGCTGCTTATCCGTGTGAATGCCAAGTTGGGACAGCAACTGCCTACCTCTTTGAGCTATGAAGACCTTGAATTTGACATGAACTCTAAAACACTTCGTAAAGCGGGAAAGGTCATCGCCCTTGGTGTCGTACAAGAGCGCCTTTTTGAACTTTTCATCACTAACATTGACAAAGTGTTGGTCAAAGAGCTTCTTTTAGAGACCTTGGAAAAACCTTCTGCAACAGCCCTTCGTGTTGCTCTGACCAAACTCAAGCAGACGACAGGTCTGCACATAGAAAACCTTCGTGGTGTGGGCTACATCTTGAGTAAGGAGCGTTAGTGCGCCGTGTAGAGGTAGAGTCCTTTGTTAAAAGCTTTATACTGTTTTTTACCTCTTTGGGTCTGCTGATCATAACACTTTTTTATATAAACTATACCCAAGAGGTCAAGACCCTAGAGGAGCGCATTTTTGCAGAGATGCGGGTCTGTAGTTATGACTTGAAGTGTGAGCAGTTTTCTATAGACTTTGTCCCTTTAAAAAATCAGGAGAACTACAAACTCCTTAAAACCGATGGTCTGAGTGCTTTTTTCCCCATACCGGGCTCGCAAGAGTTTGTCATGGAGATCAAGCTTGATGCCCAAGCCTTACAAAAACAGATAGCAATACTTCAAAGATCAGCACTGTGGCGTCTGTCGGGAACGATGCTAGTGGTATTACTTCTTTCTGTTATTTTTTCACTCTATGCACTCTACCCACTACGTAATGCTTTGAGTCTGACCCAAGAGTTTATCAAGGACATCTTGCATGACTTTAACACCCCCTTAGGGGCATTAAGACTTAACAGCGCTATGTTAAAACGAGAGATCGGGGACAATACCAAGGTAGATCGCATAGAACAGAGTGTTCAAAACGTTTTAGATCTGCAAGAGAACCTTAGAGCCTATTTGTACAACCATGAAGCACAAAAAGAGCGCTTTGCACTCAAAAGTCTGGTAGATGAGCGGGTGGCGCTGTTGTCCAAGAGTTATGCAGATATTAGTTTTAAAGTTGATGTTGATGCGGTGACACTGCTCAGTAACAGGGCTGCATTGCAACGCGTGCTGGACAACCTCCTCACTAATGCTTGCAAATATAACAAGCCTAGGGGAAGTGTAATGCTGCAGTATGATGCAGACAAAAAGCTGTTAAAGATCATAGACACAGGCAAAGGCATTAAAAACTCCAAACGTATTTTTGAGCGTTTTTATAAAGAGCAGGAGCGCGGCATCGGGATAGGGCTGCATATAGTGAAAAAGCTTTGTGATGAGTTAGGGGTCAAGATCCTGGTCGAGAGCGAAGTGGGGGTGGGAAGTACCTTTACGCTCGAACTGCATAAACTGGTTTATGATTAACAATGCTTACACTTCGCTAACACTCTTGTGCGATACTAACAGTATCAAAAACCAAAAGGAAAGACCATGAAGAAGATCACATTAAGCACATTAACACTGATTTTACTTGGAACACTCACTACCAGTATGGCAGACACTATGTCAACAACAGAGCAGAGTGCTACACAGATGCAGACACAAAGCCAAGAAGCGCGACAACAACATGTAGAAAATATGAATCAGTTAAAAGAGAAGATGGCGGAGATGTCTCCTGCAGAGCGTGAAGCGGCTATGAAGCAGATGCGTTCACAGATGCAAGATCATAGTGAGCAGCGTGATGGCAGCCATGAACACAATGGTGGAGGGGAGATGTCTCACACCCGTACTATGACCCAAAAACGCAGTCGTACCCAAGAGATGCAGCACAGTGAACAGATGAAACAGGGTCAGCAGATGGCACAGCATCAGCGCGGTGAACAGATGATGAAAGAGCATCAAGCGGCTGAAGAGATGATGCAGCAACAGATGCAGAGTACCCAGGAGAGTATGGGAGATAGAACCTCAAATCATTAAAACTGCTCTTTGTGTCATAATAACACCATGAATTAAGGAAATTACTGATGAACAAAATAAACTTTTATCTTTTTATCTTTATGTTACTTGGCATGGTGAACAGTGTTCAGGCCGAGGTCTCTGTAGATGCCCAATTGCGAGCTATTCAGGCAGCACCTGCTTCACAACGGGTAGAACTTATGAACCAGTTTAAGCAGCGACTCGCAGCGATGAATGCCCAGGAACGGGCAGAGGCGATCACGAAGATGCGTTCACAGATGCAAAAACAGCAGACAGAACACAAAAGTGAGATGCAAGTGCATCAAAAGAGTCGCCATGAGCAGATGCAGCACTCTGAAAAGATGCAGCGTATGGAACAGATGCAGCAGCACCAGCGTGGTGAGCAGTATATGAACAAAGAGATGGATCAGCAGATGGGTAAGCACCAAGGTGAAAACTTTCAGATGCAAGAGATGGAAAAAAGAACACGATAATACTTTGAAGAGATGACCTTGTGGACTCCTGCCTGCGCAAGAGTGACGAAAACAGTTACTTTAGAGAGACTTTTCAGTGTTACTGAAAAAAGGAAGATAATATGTTACGTATCTTAACGGCTATAGTCATGTGTAGTGTACTCGTATGGGGCTACAGTGATTTGGACATGGATGGTGTTGAAGACAGTGTTGACCAGTGTCCCAACACCTCTTTGCTGGAGTTGGTAGATATTAAGGGATGTACTATAAAAAACTTGGGTAGCCCCCACCATTCTGATGTTATCCTGGGTGCAAGTTACTCACAGATAAATCCAACAACTCAAGAGAAGACAGACACCTATGCAGCATCACTACAGGCAGACTACTACTATAAAGCATTTTCTCTACAGCTCTCTACAGCGTATTTTGACTCAGAGAGCAGTATTACTTCGACGAAGGGAACTACCGACACATTTTTAGGTGCTTACTATCAGTTCACTCCTTTTTCTACACTAAATGTACGTTTAGGCGGGGGCCTATTGCTGCCTACCTATGATGCAGATAACAACCTTTTAGACTACACTGCCTCGGCCAGTTTAAGTTACCTGCTTAACAACTTCAACTTTTTTGGAAGTTACAGCTACACCATCATCAATGATGAGACCGTAAACTATATAGATATTAACAACAATCCAGTTTCTATAAGCTATGCAAACACCAGTGGCTATAACGTAGGTGTAGGTTATTATCTAACAGCAAAACTTTATACCAGTGTTGCGTATAACAGTAGTGACAGCATTTATGAGAAGATCATTACGGGGACTGCAGTAGACACCGTAGAATCTCTAAATACGGCTTCAGCCTATCTTTTCTATACGCTTACCGAACACTGGTTTACAACAGCAAGTTATGCCTACGGTCTTAGTGGCAGTGCGAGTGATCATTATGTGAATGTACGATTGGGGTATTATTTTTAATATTGAATGGGAAAAAGTATAAAGAAGAAGTCAATTTTTTGACTTTTTTAGAACCGATTGAAGAGTATATCAAGGATGAAACTGTGTCCCTAATTTTATTAAAAAGAGTTTTTACCAACGCCCTTTTTTCTTCATGTCATAGATGAAGTAAAGCCCTATGGCAGTAGCCAAAAAGCCACCACCTAGTAAAATAATGACCGTGGTCATCGTTAGTTAATAAGACCCAGTTCGGCAAGAAGAGGCTTAATACTGTTAGCGATCTCGATCAACTCTTCATAGATGATCCCCTCTGCTTTATCTTCAGCGATCCACTCTTCTATGCGTTTAATGGTTTCTGTCTTTTCAGATGCATTCAGTGTGTCTGTGTTGGTAACCGCGTCTTTAATACGCTCTAAATGTTCGTGGTGTTTGTGTGAACTCATAGTCTATCCTTAATAGTTGTTATATTTTCCGGCATTTACATCTGCACGGATAAGGTCGATCTTCTCTTGTATCATATCAAGCAGTATCTTAGCGCCCTCTTTATCGTCCGCTTCTGGTACATCCCAGTCGGTAATTTTCATGTTTGTCTTAAAAAGTAGTTCTACTGCTAATTGTATCTCTGTTTTACGGCTCATCAGCTCTTTTTTAATTGCATCCATAATATAACTTCCTTTTTGAGAAGTATACTCTGAGTTTGATTTATCTTCAAGACATTGCTCTTTGTTTTTTTGTAGAGAGTCGGATAAATTTTATCTTGTTTAGTTATTACCTTATTATTTAAACTGTGGCGGGCTAAACTTTTTCTCTCTGTCGCGTCAGAGATGAGGAGCGTAAAGTAAAAGCCAATTGCTTGGCTTTTATAGCTTCGGAAACAGAGTTGTTATGCGTAGCATCAACGGCGTAGACCTTGTAAAAAGAGAGAGACGCTGTTGTTGAGCGATTATAACTTTCAATCTAAAGCAAAAAGAATGCCGTTCTTTGTATTGCTACGGTTCCAGTTGTTAGTGCTAGGAGTTTGTTGGAATGGGAAAGAAAGCGAAGTAGCTTTCAATTTCATCGATGCGTTACCTCTTGAGCTCTTTTCGCAACCCCTGCAAAGCAGACTGGAGTGGTATTACTGCCGTTAAAAAAACCCATCTGTTTGAGACGTAGTCGAGTTATGGGTTTTTAGGTAGTAATATCGTGGAGGGATGGTACTCGATAGCTATCGAGCTTGAAGCCGTTGCGAGAGTTTTTTCTGTTTCTCTTTTTAACGGCGTAAAAAGAGAAAGGGTAGGAAGATAAAGTTTAACTATACAAAGCATATATAAAGCCTAACACAACAAAAAGTACACCACTATTAACATTACGCTAATATGACTATAGTACCATTCAAACAATATAACTGTAAACCTCAAGGAGTACTATGAAAAGAGCAACAAAAGCCGTTGATAACTGGCTTTATAAAGTAGGTGTAGGGATTAACAAACACAAGTACCTAGTACTGGTAGCTATGATCGCTATTTTGGCAGCGATGATCGTCAACGTCCCTAAGATCACCCTAGACACGACCACAGAGGGTTTTTTACGTGATGACGACCCTGTTCGTGTCCGTTATGATCAGTTTCAGAACCAGTTTGGTCATGATGAAAAGATCGTTGTTGCCATTAAAAGTGATGGTATCTTTGAACTTAAAAATCTAAAAAAACTTCAAGCACTCCACAACGCACTTAAAACAGAAGTGCCTTACTTAAACGACATCACCTCACTTATCAATGCAAGAAACACAACAGGTGATGAAGACTCGCTCTTGGTAGAAGACCTTTTCGAGGAGTTCCCACAGACACAAGAATCCCTTGACGCTAAAAAGCAGTTGGCGTTTAACAACCCTATGTATAAAGACCTTCTTCTCAACAGTGATGGTACCTTTACCGTTATTGTTTTAGAAGCTAACACGTACACAAGTGTTGGTGAAGAAGCTGTGACAGATGAACTTGATGGGTTCGATGATGATTTGGGTGATGAGAGTGCGAGCACAGAACCCCAAGAATTTATCTCTGACAAAGAGATGGCAGAGATGGTGCATAAGGTTCGCGACATTGTTAAAAAGTATAACAGTGATGACTTTCAGATCCAGATCGCAGGTAGCCCTAGTGTGACCGAGACCTTGAAAAGTTCTATGCAAAAAGATATCAAGAAGTTTAATGGTCTCATTATTTTGACTATTATCATACTTTTGAGTCTACTGTTTAGACGTGTTTCGGGTGTCGTTTTCCCTCTTTTGGCCGTGATATTGTCCGTTCTTAGTACAGTAGGTCTTATGGCCTATTTTGGAACACCGATTAAAATTCCAACGCAGATCTTGCCATCATTCATCCTTGCGGTAGGGATAGGGACGTCTATTCACATCATGGCGATCTTCTTTCACCACTATGACAAGTACGGCAACAAGGCAGAGTCTATCGCCTACACGCTTCATCACTCAGGTCTGGCTATCATCATGACCTCATTGACAACAGCAGCAGGTATTGGCTCGTTTGCCATCTCTAAGGTAGCGCCTGTCTCTGATTTAGGTATCTACGGTGCGGCGGGTGTTATTATCGCACTTGTTATCAGTATGGTGTTATTGCCTGTACTTATCGCTATTTTTCCTATAAAGCGTAAAGCTTTTGTGGATGAGAACCATGAAGACTATCTACACAGACTCTTAGAAAAGATCGCAAATTTCTCACAGGTCTATGCAAAACCTATTGTTGTAAGCTCACTCATCTTGATGGCCATAACCATCGCCCTTGCGACACAGGTGCGTTATTCTCACAATCCATTGACTTGGCTGCCAGAGCATAATGAAGCCCGCATGGCGACAGAGCAGATCGACAAAGAGATGCGTGGTACGATCTCTCTGGAACTCATTATAGACACTAAAAAAGAGAACGGTCTTTATGATTATGATCTTCTTCAGAGCATTGAAGAGACTGGTAAATATGCAGAGACGATTACTACAGACAAGTACTTTGTTGGTAAGGTCGTTAGTATTGTAGATGTGATGAAAGAGATCCACAAAGCGCTTCATGCCAACGACCCTGAGTATTACAGCATTGCAAAAGATCCTAACCTCATTGCCCAAGAGATCTTGCTTTTTGAAAACAGTGGCAGTGATGATCTAGAGGACTTTGTAGACTCACAGTTTTCTAAAGCACGTATTACGATGAAAATGCCATGGGTTGACTCGGTGGAGTACCACGGTATGTTGAAAGAGCTTAAGGCACATCTTGAAAAGACACTCCCTGCTGGAGTGGATGTACAGTTGACCGGTATGATCCCATTGCTTGCAGACACGATTACCGCTGCCATCACCAGTGCCGGAAACAGTTATATAATAGCAGTTGTACTTATCGCTGTTATGATGATGATGTTACTAGGAAATATAAAACTTGGACTCATTAGTATGGTCCCTAACCTCTTTCCTGTCTTTTTTGTCATTGCTATGATGGTGATCTTCAACATACCATTCGACCTCTTTACAATGCTTGTAGGTACCATTGTCCTCGGTCTCGCCGTGGATGACAACGTCCACTTCATGCACAACTTCAGACGCTACTATGATGAAGGAAAATGTGTGGATGAAGCGGTACGCCTGACACTCACAGGAAGTGGACGCGCTATGCTCATTACGACTATCGTTTTGAGTGTTGGTTTTTACGTCTACTTGTTTGCCTCTATGGCCAACCTCTTTAACTTCGGTCTTTTGGCAGGAACTGCGATCATTGTTGCGTTAGCAGCAGACTTGGTTCTTGCACCAGCACTGATGAAACTACTTTATAAAGGTCACAAGGAGACATTATGATGAAGAAATTACTATTAATATTATTGGCACAAGTTGCCCTGTTCGCAAGCTTGAGTGTGGATGAGATCGTCCATAAAGTGGATGCCCGTGATGATGGAGATAATGGTGTGGGTACGATGAAGATGATCCTTATCGACAAACATGGCTCTAAGCGTATACGTTCTATGAAAAAGTACTCTAAAGATAAGGGTGAAGATATCTACAGTGCTATCTTTTTCTTGAGTCCAAGTGATGTTAAAAACACTGCTTTTTTAACATATGACTATGATGACAGCGCTAAAGATGATGATCAGTGGCTTTACTTGCCAGCACTTAAAAAGACCAAGCGTATCGCTTCTAGTGACAAAAGTGCTTCGTTTATGGGGTCTGACTTCACTTACTCTGATATGACCAGTCGTAATATTGAAGATTATACGTACAAGTTAGTAAAAGAGTCACAAGTTGGCAAGGATAAAGTATGGATCATAGAGTCAAAGCCTAAAACGCAAAAGACCATCGATGAGACAGGATACACCAAGTCTTACATGTTTGTACGTCAAGACAACTTCGTGGTCATCCGTGCACTTCACTTTATGACGGATGGTAAAAAGAAGTATATGGATGTTAAAAAGCTGGAGAAGATCGACGGTATCTGGGTCGCTACAGAGATTGAGATGAAGACCAAAAAGGGCAAGAAAACCCTCCATACAACCATCTTGAAGCTAAATGATGTGAAGTTTAACCAGAACCTTAGTGACAATTTCTTCACCGTAAGACAGATAGAAAAAGGTATCTAAATGCGTAGTCTCTCTTTAGTTCTTGCCACACTCCTGCTCAGCAACAGCCTCTCCTATGCAGATGATCTTGATGCTGCTATGGAGGGCTTTGATGATACGCCTGCAAGTACACTTGATGAAGATGCCCTCAGTGGTTTTGATGAAGAAAGCTCTGATGATGGCTTAGACAGTGATGCGATGGCAGGTTTTGATGATGAAGAGACTGAAGCCATCGACATGGAAGAAGAGAAAGAGAAGTGGTATAGTTTTAGTGGGTATGTAAGTGTGCTAGGTGCTTATAACTATGCACAAAAGGGGCCATCAGCTGCTTATCCCGGCAACCCAGCCATGAATATTCCTGCTGATAAACAGATGGACTTTAGTGGACTTTCCCGTGCCAGAACAAAACTTGACTTAGCTTTGGAGATGAAACACTCTAAAAATTGGAAGTCTCGTATAGAGGTGATGGGTTGGTATGATGCTTCATGGGCGATTCATGGACGTGAGAACTATACACAAGATGTTTTAGACACTTATGAGTATTTTTACGATCTAAAAGATGCCTATATACAAGGGACATTAAGTGACTCTGTTGATATTAAAATAGGTCGGCAGGTGGTCATCTGGGGCAAGTCAGACTCCATCCGCATTACTGATGTCATTAACCCTCTTGATAATCGCGAGCCCGGTATGGTGGACATTAAAGATCTGCGTTTGAGTGAAACCATGACCAAACTGGATTACTATTTCGGAGACTATGGTCTCTCTGGCATCATCATCCATGAGCCACGACTGCAGATAGAACCTGCTTTTGGTAGTGACTATCGTCCACGTGACGTCTTTGGACCTACTGCCCCTGACTCTGTGTTTCCAGATGCCTATCAGCCCAGTTGGGACATAGAAAACACACAGTTTGCACTTTCTCTAGATGGTCGTTATGAGGGCTGGGACCTCTCTTGGTATGCTGCCAACGTCATGAACAGTCGCTTTGGTATCACTAAACAGGACGATGGTACCTCTCTACGAACCTTTGACAAGATCTATATGGTAGGTGCCGCAACCAACATTGTTAGTGGGGCATGGCTCTATAAAGCGGAAGCTGCCTACATTATGGACATAGACTATCGCAGTGTCGAAGAGAACAAAAATCGATTGGACTCTTTGGTCGGTATAGATTATAGTGGGTTTTCCAAAACAGTGTTATCGGTAGAGTTGGCCAACCGTCATGTCTTTGCGTATGAAGATGTGATGTTACAAGATACGCTGAGTGGTACGGGACCAAAAATATTTCCAGATTATGAACGTCAGGACACTATGCAGGTAGCTGCACGCGCCTCATACACCTTTGATCACGACAACGCTACGCTCAACTATCTTATCAGTATGATAGGTGCAAGTGTGAAGTTCCAAGATGGTGGTTTTCAACGCCTGTGGATGGACTATAAGTTAAACGATAGCTTTACTGCCAACGCAGGTGTGGTTGACTACATCGGTGGAAACGGCATCGTTCCTTTTTACAATGCTATAGATAATAACGATAGAGTATATGCAGAAATAGTTTATAATTTTTAACATATTCAAGTGCCATCTCTTCAATGAAGATGGTGTTTTTCTCTTTTTACACCTAAATATCTCTTTTCTAACACTAATGTAACACTTTTTTTTTATGATTACGAACTTATTTAGAATTAAGGTGTGAAAATGAAAAAAGTCCTACTGATCAGTTCCGTTGCAGCGGCACTGATGGCAGAAGAGATCGTGATTGACAGTATGAGTGTGACAGCGACTAAGGTGGAGCGTGAGACAAAAGAGGTACCGCAGAGCGTTGCTGTGGTCGATAGTGAAGAGATCGAAGACAAAAATGTACTCAATGTCAAAGATGCGATAGCGACGATCCCTGGTGTGATCGCCATGGACAAGAGCAACGGCTATGACAGCCGCCTTATCATTCGTGGAGCTGGGCTGAAAGCACGTTACGGTATTCGTGAGATCATGGTGATGCGTGACGGGGTTCCGATGACCGATCCCGACAGCTTCTCACGTATGGATTTTATCGATGTGGACGACATGGAGAGCATCGAGGTCTTTAAAGGTCCGGGCTCTATCGTCGCAGCAAATGCCAGTGGCGGTGTTGTCTCGATCAACTCCAAGTCGGTGTTCGACACCGAGAACAACCGCTTCAAAGTCGGTTACGGAACCTTTAACGCGCTCAATGCCAATGTCAAAGGCTCCTACGAGGTCGACGGAAGCAACTATGTCGGTGTAAGTATCTCTCGCCGCCAGTCAGACAACAGTTGGCGGGAGTGGAACGAGTTTGACACGACGCAGGCGAGCTTGAAGTATGGGCATATTTTCGAAGACGATGCCTCGGTCGAGATGGAGTTCTCCTACTCTCAGGCCAATCTTCAGCTGCCGCAGTCACTCTCACAGAAAGGTTTTGACGACTATCTGGATTCAGGAGAGACGACCAACGATGATGTGCAGGGCGCCTGGCAAAAAAGCGGTCGCTACTCCGAGAGCTATTTCTTTAATGTCCGCTATGAGAAAGAGTTTGGCAACCTGATGTTCAAACCGCAATTCTATCTGACAGAGTGGGACCACTTTCACCCGGTCACCGGTGCCATCAACCAGACGAACGGACGCTATGTCGGCGGTCTAGACCTGGGATTCGACTACAAACACGCGCTGTTGGGCAATGATGCGAACTTCGTCTTTGGGGCAACGGCACGTGCAGACAGCTACAAAGATAGTGAAAAGTATGAGTATCGTGATTACGATACAGGGTTTGGAGGCCGTATCAAACGTGTGACATCGGACGAAAAAGGTGCACTCGCCAGCAGTGAGGACGGGCTCAGCGCACTCTACGGCTTCTACGCACAGGAGACTTTTCGTCCGATCGAGGGTCTGATCGTCGATATAGGTCTGCGTTATGACTACCTGGACTTCGATATCTCGGGTCATGAGACGACCCGCTATGATTTTGCTCAGGGCAAGTACGTTGCCGGTGTAGGTGCTTATGCGCTTAAAGAGGGCTACAACCTCTACTCACCGAAGATCGGGGCGACCTATGCCTTGACAAAAAGTTTGAACGTTTATGGCCTTATCGCCTCTGCCAATCAGGCACCAACTGACAACGAGGTACGTGCCAACTTTGCATACGGCACTACAGCACCGAGACTCGACGCTTCGACATCGACCAACTACGAGCTTGGTCTCAAACAGCGCAGTGCAGCCTTGAGTATGGATTTTGCATTCTACTACAACGATGTTCACGATGAGATCGTCGCTGTACCGGCGGGTGTCACAACCTACTATGCCAATGCAGGGCAGACCAGACGCATGGGTGCTGAACTGGCTCTTGATTATTTTATTTTAGAGTCGTTGGACATGGGTGCGACAGGTTCTTACTACAACTACAGTTATGTCGATTACGTCAATAACGGCGTGGACTATTCGGGTAACAAGCTGCGTTATATTCCGGATTATCAATACACCCTTTTTGCCGGCTACAAGGCAGGCGGCTTCTCCAGCCGCCTCGAGGCGATGAGTTATGGTGCATACTATATGGATGATGCCAATACGGAGAAGTATGACGGCTTCGATCTCATCACGAATCTGATGCTCGCCTATAAGATGGGTGACCATAAACTGCAATTCAACGTCAACAATATCTTCGACAAATACTATGCGACCGATGCCAAAAAAGTGGCTGGTTTCACAACGAAATATTATTATACGCCGGGTACACCGCGTACAGCGATGTTGAGCTACAGCTATGCCTTTTAGGAGCAGATCATGGTAACCGCCCAAAAGAGAAGCGCAAGCGACATCTTCGGATGGGCTCTGGTCGGTTTTATATTTAAAGACAAGAGGGCGCTTTTTGCCGTACGTACTGCCGCGATGGTACTTTTTCTCTCAGCCCTCTATTTTGGGTTTGCCTATCCTGAACTCTCTGAAAACCCCTATACGACAGCGATCTTCTGGTCGCTTTTCTGGCCATTTTTCATGATCGTCTCCATCGTGGCACTGGGACCCGGTTTTTGCGGTATCTGTCCGCATGGTGTCATGGGCCGATGGATCACTAGGTACGGTCTTAAAAAAGAGATCCCCTCTTGGTTGAAAAAACGCGGTATCGGTCTGGCACTGTTGATCGTGCTGTATTGGATTCCGGTCTATCTTTTTCCCGGTGCGCTCAAGGTGCCGCTGGTGGCCTCTTCGCTCTTTTTGCTTCTGAGTATCGTCGCGGCACTCAGCTACTATCTTTTTAAAGATATGGCCTACTGCACCTATCTCTGCCCTATCGGAGCCGTGACGAAAAGCTTTGGCAAGGTCGCTCCGGTCAAACTGCAAACCTACCAGAGTGCCTGTCAGGAGTGCAAGAGCTTTGACTGTGCTTCGGCCTGTGAATCGGGACTGCAGCCTTACTTGTTTGAAAAGAAGAACTCCATGCGTGACTGTACTCTCTGTATGGAGTGTGCCCACTCCTGTGAAGCGGTCGCTTTTCATATCACGGCACCGATCTCCTCATTGAACGGAGAGATCAAAGACCGTCACAACATGCATGTCTGGGTCTATGTCTCACTACTGGCCGTCATCACGATCACGATGGGCTTTCACCACGCTTTGGGCCACAGCCCCATCAAGAGTTCGCTGCCCTGGTACCAGTTGGGAATGTGGATGCAGGGCTTCCTGCCCCGTGGTGTCGACTGGGTGGGCTTCAATGCCTTGTGGATGGCCGTCGTTTCTGTTGTGGTAACAGTCTTTGGCGGCTTCAAGATCGCATCCATGATCGCGGGTGTGCCTTATCGCGTACTGGTCAAAAATCTCACGTATGCACTGGCGCCTCTGATGATCATGGGCTCGCTCTCACATGTAGGCAGTTTCTTTTTCCTGCACTACGCCAACGATCTTGCGAGTGCCTACTATTGGCTGATAGGTGATGATACAGTAGTCAAACCACTGGCCACTTTTAGAGACGGATGGGTGCACAGTTTCAAGCTCTTTGGCTACCTTGGAGCCTTAGTCACGGCACTGCTGCTCTTTAAACGTCTGGGGCAGTACCAGCTTGCTTTTACCAAACGTCTGGCCACATGGCTCTTCGCTGGAGCTATTGTCTGGTTCTATCTTTTTATCCAGATCTTACAGATAGCGGCACGCAGTATGTAGGGTTCCGCTAAAAATACGTTATGATTACTTTTTAAATCAAGGAGAGACAATGTCTAAAAAATTAATAATGGGCTTTATAGCTGTCATAGCAATGGGTCTAATGACCCTTTCACTCAATGCAAACGAGATGAAATGCGGTGCGGGCAAATGTGGTGCTTCAATGACTAAAGACACTCATACAAAAGGGTGTACCTGTAAAAATTGTGATAAACACCCTAATTGTGCTGCGAAAAAAGATCCAAGCAAGCCTTGCGATTGTGATCAAAACAAGAAATGCGGCGCAAGCACTATCGGTGATGGGAAATGCGGTAAATAGTCGGTCTTATCATAATGTTGGCTGGTAAAAGGCCAATACATTATTACTAAAATATTGGATCACTTGACTTCAATATAGGGTCTCTTCTCTAGATCTAGCAACACCACTCCATGAACATGAACAACCTTTCCGATCCCTTTTTCCGGAGGCTGAGCTGAGGTGCCTTTTGGCATGGGACCTGAGACATAGATACAATGGTTCTTCTGTTCAAGCATCCAGTCGCTTCGCGTTTTAGGAGGGGCTCCGTGACATCTTCCTGACCAACCGGTAAAAATTCCTTCAATAGTGACATCTTGAGAGAGAAAATCTTGGGGATGTTGAAGTATGACAGAGAGTGTTACCTGCTTCATCTCTGTCGCGGTAGCCTCCGGTGGGGTGTCTTGAGGTGTACTGTTTTGACACCCTTCAGCAATTAAAGAGATGAGCAGAACAACAAATATGATTTTCATTGCGCTTTGTCCATCTCCTCGCGTGCCCCTACTATAGCATCGTGTAGTGCTGTGTCACTGTTGGTTAAAGTGTTGCGCTTTTCATGGTTTTTTGGAGGGAGCTTTTTAAGGTGTATTCTAAACTCTACAGTGTGCTCTTTAACAGGTAATACCACACTATAACTTCGTGAACTACTGCGTTGCA
>WGDB01000070.1 GCA_015493495.1 Helicobacteraceae bacterium
GAAATGCTCAGACTCGACATGAGCGTGCATTTGACTGTGAGCGAACGGCTCAACCAACCAGTACGTTAATAGTGAAAAGAACGTTACTACTGCTAAAATTAAAAACTCTTTCATCATCTTCTCCCTATAACTTTTTTTCTAGTTTTGTAATGATCGGCAGGATCAACCAAAGACCGATAAATACAAGTGCCGCTACGTAACCGATAGTGCTAAAGATACCCTGCGGAGGTAGTTTCCCCATAGCTGTCAACACGATCATGTCCAGCAGCATCGCCCAGAACCAGTACTTAAAGAGACCACGACGGTTCGCAGGAACAGTGTTAGGACTTCTGTCAAGGAATGGTAAAAGAATAAAGATCACCTGTGCAAAGGCAAAAGCGATCAGACCAATATTCTTGTCGAACGGACGCAGGATCTCATAAGACCACAGGAAGTACCACTCAGGGTAGATGTGTGCCGGTGTTACCAGACCGTTCGCAGGGTCGAAGTTCACTGGGTCCATTGCAAACTCGAAGTTCCAGAAGACCAGGTAAAAGAAAAACACCAGGTAAACAGCAACAACAAACATATCTTTGGACATAAAGTCATTTGCAAATGCGATGACCTTAGACGCCGCTTTGTTACCAGACTTGTACTTCGCAGCTTCTTCTTCGAAGTCGATCTCTTCACCATTTTGGTTGTTGACGTGTGGAAGACGAAGTGCACCGAAGTGAAGACCGATCAGCGCCATAATAGCAACTGGGATCAACAGTACATGCAGCATAAAGAAACGGTCAAGAAAAGCTTGCGCAGGAACATAGTCACCACGGATCCATTCAACCAGACCGTTGAACTCCAAAGAACCCATACTAAAGAGGTTGGTAATAACCATACCTGCCCAGTAAGACATCTGACCCCATGGAAGCATATAACCAGAGAATGCCTCAGCAGAGAATGCGACAAAAAGAAGCATACCTGAGATCCAGATCAGTTCACGGCCCTTTTTATATGAACCATAATAAATACCCGTGAACATGTGAATATAGATGATCAAGAAGACAACAGATGCCGCAACCGCATGAACATGACGCCACATCCAACCAAAACCGACCTCTTGCATGATCGTGTAGTTAACACTGTCAAACGCCAAGTCAACATTTGGCTGATAATACATCAACAAAAAGATACCTGAGATCAACAAGATACCAAAAGTGATCGCAAGAACCATACCCATAGCCCATAAGAAGTTAATATCCTTTGGGATCCAGTACTCTTTAGCAAGGACACGCTGTAGTGTGTTTACACCTAGACGTTGGTCCAGCCACTCATTTAGAGAATTTGCTTTTTCAAAATGTGCCATTAATTTTCTCCTCTATAGCTAGGCAACAATGCCTGCTTCTTTCATTTTAGTATATTCAGGACCTGATTCACCAAGGACAAGTGTTGTACCGTTGATCTTAAAAGGAGGGATAACTAATGGACTCGGAGGCGGTGCCTTTGTGTTGATACCCGACGAATCGAACTCACCACCGTGACAAGCACATTTGAAATCCGTCTTAGCTTCACGATATGCAGGGATACAACCCAGGTGTGTACACAGACCGATCGCTATCAGGTAGTGGTTACCATCAACTATAACATCACGCGCCGTCTCCGCTTCATCTTGCTTGGCTACCATCTCTGCTGTCTTGCGAAGTACGAAGATAGGCTTACCACGCCATTTCTCAACGATCAGCTTATTTTCTGCACATGCTGATATATCTATCGTTGTAAAACCTGCTGCCTTGACACTCGGAAGAGGATCCCAGGATCTCTTCATAGCATATAAAGCACCTACTGCTCCGACACCTGCAACAGCACCGAAAGCTTTACCCATAAAGCCACGTCTTGTCTGGTTCATTTTATACCCACTTGTATGTGAAATTTTTCAAATGGTATAATAGATTAAACTACGTTAAACGCTTATAAAGATAAGGTGTCTTTAAGGAAATCGCTAATTTTTTGTGTACTTTGTGGTGCGGGGTGATAAGTATGTGATAAAGCACCACCAATTTCTAGTAATAATTTCTCTTGATCAAAACCATCCACTACTGGAATGTTCAATGATTCAAATAGAGGAAGAAAATCACGTACATAATCGGGTCGCTGTATGTAGACAGGACGTCCACCCGAAGCGAGGTTTTCTAAAACAGCTTGAGGCGAGGCCGTGACAAAGATCTTGGAGGCGGTTAAGACCTCATCATAATCTTCAAATTCGTGACAAGTCGTAAAAGATGATGCTAGCTTATCTTCATAATCTAAAAAGAAGTAAAAGCCAACAATCAGTTCTGCCTCTAGCTTGGCAAACATCTTACTATTTTTAAGAAGATCCTCTTCATAGTCATCATCGCCAAAGAAAAATGTTTTCTCTATGTTTTTTTCTTGCTTTTCAAAGTAGCGATCATCTATAGCTACCGCTTTACAGATACCCTCACCTTCAAGATAAGGCGAAATCAAGAGTTCACCCTCGAGTTGCATTGCATTGGGATCATCAGTGACTCTTATAAAGGTAGAAAAAAAGTTCACCATATCTTGGTGCATCACAGGGTTTAACTCGTCAGAATCGAAAATGATCTTGTCTCCATGATGGGCGATCTGAGGAATGTTACGCACCACATCGATGCCGACTGAGCGTTTCACTCCAAAATGGCGTGCCTCTTGAGCTATACGAAAGTCAGAAGTCAAAAGAGTGATGTCAACATCACCCAAAGCACGGATAATCGTCGCAGCACGTCGAAAACGGTCCAGTCCAATACGATGGCCTGTGTGTACATAGTAAAATAGTCTCATGATATATCTTTATTTAAAAATCTGTTAGGGAAATTATAGAGAAAAGAAACTAGAGAAGACTGAAACGTAAAGGTATAGAGATTCTACAAGCGTAGTTTTATGAGTCATAGTACAATAAGTTTTGGATTATAGTACCATACCAAAAAACTTCACTACGGCAAAGAGATTATTTGAAAAAGCTTGTAACCATAGAGATGAATGTGGTTGTATCGCTTCTAAAAACTTGAGTAAGTGTTTCAAAAGTCAAGCGGTCAATTATGTTAGCAACACTCCCGTATTTTCAATTTAAGATAAAATCATTTTACATCCATCTTTATACCCAGTATCACATTTTAAAGAATAACCATTTTTTTGTGCAAGATTTTTTGCTATTGCAAGACCTAAACCAAAACCACTTTTTAAACGATTTTTACTCGCATCAACTGTATAAAATGGTTGAAAAATCTTCTCACACTCTTGTACTTCTATACCTATGCCTGTATCTTGTACTATAAGTGAATTGTTTTCTAAATAAATAGTGATACTGCCTTTATTTGTAAATTTGATGCTGTTATTGAGTACATTTATGACAATTTTTTTTAGGTCAGTTTTGGTAAATTCAATAATCTCATCTTCTTTTATACGATTTACTAATGCAACTTCATTCAATGGTTCTGTTAATACAAATATCTCTCTGTTAATAAATTCTCTAAGTTCAATTTTTTCTTTTTTTATAGCACTTTCCATAGATTGGATAAATGAGAGTACGTCACTGAGTAATTCGTTCATATAACTTGTTTCATACTTTATTTTTTGTAAAACAACTGGAAGTTCTTTTTGGGAAATCAACTCATCCTCAATGGCTTCAAGATTTCCTTGAATAACCGTTAATGGCGTTCTAAAGTCATGAGCAAAAGAACGAATCATCCATGCAAGTTCACTGTTTTTTTCTTTTAACTCAGTTATTGATCTATCAAGTTGTGAAGAAACCGTGTTGAGTGTTTTATATATATTGGCAATCTCTTCTATATGCTCGTTTTTATTATAAACAGTAAAATCTTCATCAGCTATTTTAAGAAGTCTGTTTTTTATAAAGATAAATTTTTTTGAAAAGTAGCTTCCAAGTATATAACTTAAGAGGGCGATTATAGGCAATGTAATACCAATGGTAATCACTATCTTTGAAAACATTTTCATTCCAATGGGAACATCAATAATATAAAATGTCATAAAAGCAGTAAATATTGATATGATAAGTCCTGCAATAATATATGAAAGCAGTAGCAGTTTTTTAATACTCATTGATAATATATCCTTGACCATGAACTGTTTTGATATACTCTATTGTATCGACCATTTTTATCTTTTTTCTGATGTGTGAGATATGAGAATCAATACCCCGACTATCTATTTCACCTAAATTATTTTCATAAATCAGATACGCCAGCTCATCTCTTGAAAAAAGTTTTTTTGGATTATCTACAAGTGTAAAAAAAAGTAGGTACTCACTTCGAGTGAGTGTAAGCTGAAAACCATTTATTGTTATCTCTTTTTTAGCATCGTTAAGGAGAATATTTTGTGTACTTATTGAATTTTGAGATTTCAAAGTATCATGTCTTCTGAAGTAAGCTTCTACTTTTGCCAGTAACTCTTTGGTTCTAAAAGGTTTTGTAATATAATCGTCTGCACCATAAGTATATCCTTTTAGTTTTATCTCTTCTTCATCAAGAGCACTTACTAAAATAAGAAAAGTTTGAGGAGAACGTTCTCTGAATTTTTTGCAAAGAGTAAGCCCATCTACATGCGGGAGCATGATATCAATAGTTGCTACATCATATTTATTTGTACTTAGAAGGGTAAGCGCTTCTCTGCCATCAGTAGCTACATCAACATCATACAAAGAAGTTTTAAATCTTTGTATAATTAAATCCGCTATAGCTTTTTCATCTTCGATGATAAGAAGTTTCTTTTTCATCTGCTATTTAAAATGTTTTTTGAAGGTGTGTAAATAGATAGTCGTCATTGTTTACACTGGCATGGCATGCAATACAGCTCTGTGTTCCTTTTGCCCAGGGTTTATAACCGTCTTTAGTTTTTATAAAACGGGCATAACCCCAGTTGTCACCATTGTGGTTGAATTTTTTACTATTTTTTACCATGTATTCAACTCTTTGAATTTTGTCTGCTTCAAGAGCACCCGGCCATGTTGGCATTTTTTTCACACTCCATCCGATCTTGACAACTTTACTTCCCTCAGGCATAACCTTCACGTGATGGGCAAGTGCATTAAAAGCTACTGGGTTTGCTAAGATATATCGTATCTCATTTTTATCAGTTCTAAAGTGGGTAGCAATGATTTTATAATTTTGATACCCCGCTATCTCTTTAAATGCTAATTTGTTTTTTGGCATTTTCAAATCTGGCACTTCAGAATTGTCTGTTAAATACACATCAGATTGTGCAAAAAGTGATGAGACTACAACCGTTGAGAGTAGAACTTTTGTTACTGTTTTCATAAAATATGTCCTTATATTTTTAAGCTACTCATATTATAAAAACAAGTTGTGGAGATTGTCTAAAGATTGTATTAAACTTCACACTATTCTTTTGGTTTTTAAAGCCCGAATTTAAATTTGAGGGAGGAGGAGCAGGTTACTAATAGCAATGACTACCATCTACTCCTCATGATCTGAATGACCTTTTCACTTTTTCTTTTCAGCCATCTTCATATAAATATGCAGGATCTCGATGGCTGCAGGAGTGATACCCGAGATCTGCGAGGCGGCCTGAAGAGTTGGCGGTTGGAAGGTCTCTAGCTTGTCTATGACCTCTTTGGAGAAACCGCGCACACCTGCAAAATCGAAACCTTCTGGGATCTTGATATTGATGTTTTTCTTCATCTTATCAATATCTTCTTGCTGCTTTTCAACATAACGGGCATACTTTGCCTCGACTAAGATCTGCTCTTGTATGTACGCAGAGTACTTTCCAAGTTCAGGGATAAGTATGGAAAGCTTCTCCAAGGTGAAACTTTTACGAGAGATGATCTGTTGCGCATTGATCTTGTCACTAATACGCTCTTCACCTATACTTTCCAAAAATGCTATAAACTCTTTGTTTGGTGTGTAGTCAGTGGCAGCGATAGTGGCGATACCCTCTTGGATCTGGGCGATCTTTTCATTGACATTAGCCATGGTTTCATCATCCAACAGACCCAGAGCCTGACCATACTTGCTCAGACGCATGTCGGCAGACTCTTCACGAAGCAGCAGTCTGTACTCTGCACGCGAGGTAAACATACGGTATGGTTCTTTGGTTCCTTTAGTTACCAAGTCATCAATGAGTACCCCTATATATGCCTCATCACGCCCTAAGATAAGCGGTGCTTTCTCTTCAAGACTCAAAGCAGCATTGATCCCCGCCATCAAACCTTGAGCCGCCGCCTCTTCATAACCGGTAGTCCCGTTGATCTGACCAGCAAGATAGAGGTTTTTTACTTTTTTGGTCTCTAATGAGTGGGTCAATTCTGTTGGATCAACATAGTCATACTCTATGGCATAACCGTAACGTACGATCTTCGCATTTTCCATCCCCACAATAGAGCGAATCATCTCTTGCTGGACATCCGGCGGCAAAGAGGTACTCATACCGTTGATATAGCACTCCGTGTTGTCTTTGGTTTGCGGTTCGATGAAAAGATGGTGACGGTCTTTGTCTCTGAAACGGTTGATCTTGTCTTCGATACTTGGGCAGTAACGCGGTCCTACCCCTTCGATCTGGCCGGTAAAGAGCGGTGCTCTGTAAAAGTTCTGCTCAATGATCTCATGCGTTAACGTGTTGGTGTAGGTGATGTAACACGGAAGCTGTTCTTTGTCTTGTTTGAACTTCTCTCTGTCTGTACGAAAACTAAAAGGCATCGGCAGGTCATCGCCAGGCTGTGCTTCCATAACGCTAAAGTCTATAGTAGAACTGTCTATACGGGGACAGGTCCCTGTTTTCAAGCGACCGACATTAAGACCCGCTTTCAAAAGAGAGTCTGTCAGGTTGTTAGCAGCGAACTCACCAAAACGTCCCGCCTCTTTTGTGATCTCACCAATATGAACGACCCCACGAAGAAAGGTTCCCGTTGTCAAGATAACCCTTTTGGCCTTATACTCATTTAAGAGGTCTGTACGGACACCAACAACAGTGTCACCCTCCATAATAAGGTCATCCACTGTCTCTTGCACCAGTTCAAGGTTAGGTGTGTTTAAGACAATGTTCCGCGCGATCACACGATACTGATCCATATCGATCTGCGCACGACTACCCCGTACAGCAGGACCTTTGGTAATGTTCAAAATACGAAACTGTATACCCGCAGCATCCGTAATGAGACCCATCTCACCACCGAGTGCATCAAGTTCTCGTACCAAGTGTCCCTTAGCCAGACCGCCTACCGCAGGATTACAGCTTGTCGCCCCAACATTTTCAGCCAACATCGATACCAGCAGTGTTTTGTGTCCCATACGTGCAGATGCCAAACATGCCTCAATACCAGCATGCCCACCACCAACAACAATTACATCATAATTCATAGTTTATCCATTATACTTTGAGCGCATTTGCTCTTTCTTAAGTGCAATTATAGCGAAAGCCATCCGAAGGAGATGCTATTATACGTTTTAATAACTAGAGAAGACCCGCTTCTTTTAACAAAGTGGCAAAAGCCTCAGCCATCTTGGCATAACCTTGAGCATTGGGATGGATACGGTCACTTTTAAGTACAGGATTACTTTCAACCTCTTCTAAAATATCTGCTTCATAAAGTACATGGCGTTCTTGTGCCACCTCATCATATAACACCTCCGTTGTAAGAGCAAAACGTCCCAGACTTGGCACACCCACTAAAAGTACCTCAGCTCCATTTTTATGTGACAGGTCTATCATTTTAAGCAGGTTGTTTTTCAAAAGCATTTTAGAAGAACCTCTTAAAATATCATTACCGCCATGACAAAGGATGACCAGTTTCGGATGGTACTGCTTCAAAAGCAGTGGTAATCGCTGCAGTCCTTGAGTAGAGAGCTCTCCCGAGACTCCAGCATTGACTACCTTACGGTTGATCAAGACCTCTAACTGCTTAGGGTACGCCGCTTCAACCGCACCATAACCATAAGTCAAACTATCCCCAAAAGCCAAAACTGTAGCAGAAGGCTCTATGGAGTTTTTTTCTATAGAAGGTCTAGAAGAAAATCTGGTGTAGAGTGAGACAAGGACAAAGATGCCTACAAAAAGTGCAAGTGCTCGTGTTTTGTTCATATAGATGACTTCAGTCTATTTGTACAGGCAGGCTTTAGGCAGTGATAAACCATACAGAGTTCCATCATAATTTAAACATATCTTAAAAACGCAATCGAAAGTACATGTCGAAAGTCAACTTGTTATTTCCGATCTCAGGAGAGGGATTGTCATCTGTGATCTGTCGCCCAACCATCACAAGCGAAAGCATTTTAGAGATAGGGACGGATGCTGTTAACGCGTAACGCAAAAGCCAATTTTCTCTCGGGTTCTGAATCCCTGGCATATAAAAAAAGTGTGCGCCCAACAAAACACGGTTAATGATCGCTAGGTCATCGATCTCATACTCAGCGTCCATTCCCAATAAACCTGAAACATAGTGATTACGACTGCTGGAACGGTTGGTCTCTTCATTACCTAAAAACGTCTCGTAGACATAACCCAAACCTACTTTAAACTGGATCCACTGCTTCTTTTCAGACATAATCTTGTAACCATATCCTAATGATGGGTAGAGGCGGTTGTCCACATAACGGGGTACATCAAAATCATAACCTATCTCTGCAATCAAAAGATCATGTTCAGATAAACTGTAGTCTTGTTCTAAAAATGAGTATAACTCATGTTTGTTCAGTACAGATACGGTGTCTACTGTCTTCGTCTCTTCATAGGCATAATTTACATCAAGTACCGTCTTAAACGAGGCACGCATTCGTGTTAAACGTCCAGCAACCTTCAGCTTTCTCTTTTTATTGCTTCCAGACTCATATTCGAGCCCAAGATCCATATTCCCTGAAAAGTAGGGAAATTTATTGCGCATTCTGTTTTCAAAAGAGGTATCCTCTTTTTCTGAGATGATCAAGCGGTCGATCTTTGAGATCGTGATCAGCTCTTCTACCTCACCATGTTTTAATTCTAAAAAGGCATGTTCCTTAATGGCTGTAATATATCCAAGCGTCTCTTTACCATCAAAATAGATATGGTACTCATGTTCGGTAGAGAGTGTATCAACATCAGCATAGTCTATCCGTATGCTGCCTTCACCATACACCAGTTTAAAACTGATAAACTCTGATGTCAACTGATCGATCTGCCCTTGCAGAACAGAGCCTTTAACAACAATAGTATCGATACGCTGTTGTACTTTGCCTGTAGGCTTTTCATGCTCTTTTTTTCGAGCTTCTTTACGTTGTTTACGCTGCTCTTTTGCAATATCCAAGTTACTAACATCATCCAGCTTTGTTTTGGTACTGATCATACTGCTGTTATCATCGACAGACGGACCTTCTAAATATGTCGTTGGGGCTATCACAGTTGTAACATTACCTTCTGCCATGGCACTGTTATAATTTTCCAACTCTTTAAGTGCCTTGTCTGCCTCTTGATTTTGCTCATCAAAAATATCTTTATATAAGGTATTGTGTTCACGCGTCATGTTGTTTTCGCTAGTATAGATCGGGTCCATAATATTACTGGGATTACTCATGTTGGTATCAGACCTATTTACATCTACAAGGGTCTTATCAATATTTTTTTGTCTGATTTTTTTACTTGCAATGGTCGTATTTAGATCCACATCTTGTTTCACCACAACACTACTATTGTACTCAGCATAAGAGTAGACTGTTAACAGTACAAAAAGCAACAACATTTTCAACATCTAGCCACCCAAAAAATTTCTTACATTTTATCTAACTATCCTAAAACCTGATCTCTACACAGTGTATAATACGGCGAACTATTTCGCAGGAGGATCTATGTCTTTTGTTCATTATCCCAAAGAGAGCATCTCTTTTTTAAAATCAGTCCAAAAAAACAATACCAAAGAGTGGTTTGAGGCACATAAAGAGGAGTACACACAGTACATCCTGGAACCAAGCCGTGCTTTTGTAGAAGAGATGGGAGAGCACCTTCAAGCACTTGTTCCTACTATTAATGCCATACCAAAGATCAATCAGTCACTTTTTAGGATCTATAGAGACACCCGCTTTTCAAAAGACAAAACACCTATCAAGTCAAAAGTAGGAGTCATCTTCTGGCAAGGAAGTCACATACGAATGCAGTCAAGCTGTTTTTATCTGCACTTTTCACCCCAGGAACTTTTAGTCGCAGCAGGCATCAGGACTTTTGATTCAGATCTGCTTGCAGCGTATAGAGACTATATTAAAGTAGCGCAACACAGAGAGGCCTTGCATGAGATCTTGGAAGCATTAAAAGAGAAGGGTTATGTTATAGAAACACCCCATTACAAACGTCTGCCTCGTGGTTTTGAAAAAGAGATCTCATTAGAGTACCTCACGCGGATGAAAGCCGTCGCCGTCTATAAAAGTCTCAAACCCTCAACCATCTCCTCTAAACAATTCATCCCGACACTCTACACACACTATGAGCAGTTTTTACCCCTACAACAGTGGCTATACGATATGAGTCTTACCCGAAAAGAGGATTGATAAGGTTATAAAAGCGCTTTATTGTGCCCACCACATTCGGGCTAAAAGGCCTATAGTTGACGTATAGCCTACCTCACTAAATGCGATCTCCCCTTTTGAATTATAGACAAAGGTTGTAGGGAAGACACCCACGCTATACATCCTTGCCCACTTTGAGCCAACATCATTGATCACCCTATAGTCAACACCCTGCTCTTTTAAATAGCTCCTGATCTCTTCGTCACTGCCCGACTTCACCGCTATACTCAACACATTATAGTATTCAGAGACTGTCTGAATATTGCCAGCCTCTGTTTTACAGACCGGACACCACGTCGCCCAGAAGTGTATAAGCAGTGGTTTTCCTTCAAACTCTTTAGAGTCAAAAAGTTTTCCACTGACCAGTTCAGACTGTATCTTGGGCAGATGACTGTCCTGTAAGTCAGGTTTTCTAAGGTAACTAAAAACATTGCTCGCCACAAAAACGATCAGAGCCATAATGGCCAACTCTTTTAATATTTTTTTAGCACTCCAATTTTTATAATCCAACAATTTCATTCAAATCTCTCTGTTTTTGTAGATTATAACGCAATACAGAGATGTTTGTATGTAGCAAGAGTCACAAGGAATCGTTGATGGTTGATGGAGAAGCGATTATGAAAAGATGGCGAAGCTCATCTGAAAAAAACTAAACATGTAAAAGTTTCAGATGTGGTGTGAGTTGTGCCGGGCGTGAACCCGATAGCGCACTGCTGTGCGTAGAGAGGTGAACCCCGGTGCAAATCGCGCCACATCTGAAACTTTTAGACGCCATGGACTTCGTCCCAGATACGGATATGGAGGCGATCACTATAAGTATAACCCTTCACCTTGCAATACTCTATAAGCGGTTCCGCATTTTTCTCCACCTCAGCTTTAGAACCTCCAACTGGCATACAGTAGACCTGCGTGTTGGGTGCATGTGCAATGATCTCTTCTATCTGCTCATCAAGACCTATATTTATAGAGTCCGCATCAATAGAAAACTTAAAAAAAGCCTCTTTAGAGTTGGTTGCTAAAGAGAAGATGGTGTTGGGCTTAATGCGTTTATTATAAGCCTCCCCACTATTTTCAAGTTTAACAGAAAGGGCAAAGACACATTGCTTATAAACAGGAAACTTCTCAAAGTCTACTGACATAGAACCGTTAGTCTCAAAAGTAACACGAAGTCCTTTTGCTATCATTGCCTCTAAAAAAGCGATAAAGACTGGGTCATCCGCATACATTAGAGGCTCACCACCCGTCAAAACGATATCAACATTGGGAGGAAGGTTATAGAGCTCTAATACAGCCGTCAGTTGTGAGGCATCGGCTATCTCTATCCAGTTTTGTGAAAAATGTTCTCTGTTAACAGCATATACCGTGTCACAGCCTATAACTTGTGAACCTGATGGTGTCTCTTGTGAACAGCCAAAACCTTCACAACGCATGTTGCATCCACCAAAACGTAGAAAAAGAGATGGCACGCCAACATAACGTCCTTCACCCTGTATGGAAAAGAAATGTTCCACCAGATATATCAAAAAGAGGCCTTTTGATCTAGGTAAATAAAAACAAGCTGTTTATGTATTTCAGAGATCTTCCATTTACTATTACCGTTCACTCGTTCCCTAATACTGTGCATCATCCACCTGTTTCGTAAAAAGCACGAGTTGATGACTCCCCATCATCCTCAGACCAACGATTTTTCTCTGGTTTGGTACGGACAACTTCTTTCAAAACAGCAGCAGCCGTCTTGATGTCACCTTTACGGATTGCCTCACGAATACTCATCGCTTCATCAAAATACAAACAGGGGATAAGGTCACCCTCTGCTGTAATACGGATGCGGTTACATGTCGAACAGAAGTCATCTTTATAAGGTTCTATGATCCCGAAGCGGTAACCTTCTTCTGTCTCATAATAATGCGATGGTGATTGTGCTTCTAAACCTTCGTCAGTGTAAGCATAACGTTCACTGATCAGTGCTAAAAGCTCATCACTCTTCATCCCCTTAATGTCAACAGCAGCATGAACATTTTCCATGTACTCTATAAAGCGTACGGTCATGTTTCGCTCTTTACAGTACTCTAATACGTCAAGAATCTCGTTTTCGTTCATACCCTTCATCGGTACCATGTTCACTTTGACTTTCAGTCCTACTTTAAGTGCTTCATCTACCCCGTCCAAGACATTTTTCAACACATCTTTTTGAGCGATCTTCTCTGCTACTTCCGGGATAAGTGAGTCAATAGAGACGTTAATACGCTTGAGACCTGCATCTTTTAACTTCTGCGCTGCACCTTTAAGTAAAAAGGCGTTCGTTGTCATGGCAAGATCAATATCTGGTTTATAGTTATAGATCATCGAAATAAACTTGTCCAAATCCTCACGAAGAAGTGGTTCACCACCCGTAATGCGGATTTTATTGATCCCCTCGTCTATACAGACTTTCATAAACTCGAACATATCTTCAAAGCTTAAGAGATTCTCTTTAGGCACCCAGGAGAAAGGCTTTTCAGGCATGCAGTACTGGCATCTAAAATTACAACGCTCCGTTACTGAGACACGGATGTAGTTCACTTCTCGGTTGTAACTGTCAATTAGTTTTTTCATAAGGATTCGCTTTTATAGACTATTCTAAACGAAAGAATATCGCAATATTTATATTAGTAGGATTATAGGGGAAGATTGAAGACTTTTACTTGATTTCAGTTAAGAGTAAAAAGGGGTGAGAGACCAAGACCCTAAAAGTCTTGCCTCTCCTAAGGAGATATAATCGTAGTTAAACGGTTATATTATTTTGTAGAGAATTTGTAGTCTAGTTGTACCCAAGCAAGTGTTACATCATCTGCTGTTACACCATTAGTAGAATCATCCATATACATTGCGGCTTTCACAAGAAGACCAACATTGTTAACACCTGGGAGTTTGGTTGAATACGCGATATCGAATTCCGAACCGTATGCGTCTCCTGCTGCAACACCACCTGTTGATACCGTAGCACTGTCTGCTGCTGCACTAAACATATGGTAAAAACCAATAATCTTACCTGCTGTAGCAAATTTGTAACCAGCACGTACATTCAGGTCTTGTAAACCTGTACTAGGTGTTCCAAGAAACTGATCAGCCCAACCATTGAACTTGTGTTTGGTTGCTAATGGTGTCTGGAACTGTGATGTCTTAGCATCAGTTGTATCAGCCCCACCTAAAACTTCGTAGTTTAAACCAGCCAAAATACCTGAGAAGTTTGCACCTACATCAAGATTGAAGTACATAGCGCTTCCCAAAAGGCTGTCCGGATGCTCAGGATTTGCAGATACTGGAGAACCAAATGTCTTCAGAGACGCTTTTTGTTGCATTGCAAACTCTGCACGATAGTTAAACTTCATACTGTCACCCGCTGCGATCTTACCTGTAGCTGCAAGACCATAAGTATCACTTGCTGAACCTAAAAGATATGCATAAGCGCTGATCTTCAGTGGATCCATTACTTTATAAGAGGCATTAACAAGCGCTGAGTTTGTACGACCGGACGTGATACCACCAGCATATTTTGGTTCAGGAGAGCGACCATAATCATAACCCATGTCACCAATTGCATTCACACCATAGACATAGGCAGCAAGAATGTTGAAACTACCCGTACCGTAAGCAACGGCAGCCAAGTCAAATGTCTGGAAGTTCTGTTTCCATCCAACTGATCCAATAAAACGCTGGTTATCAAGGTTTACAGTCTTACGACCTATAATTCCTGTCACACCTGCTACTGTATAGTCGATGTTTGCCTGAGAGAACTTGGCACCAAGCGCTTCTCCACCAACATCTTTGTTCGCTTGCTGCTCTGAGCCAAAGTCGTTGACAGCATTAAGTTCTATAGTTCCGTTAAGACCTTCTGCTTCAAACAAGTTTGCACTAACATTTAAGTTTGTACGATTTGTGACCTGATTACCAGCATCAGCCGTAGTCGCTTTTCTATCAGAAAATTGATAACGTGGACGTAACTCACCCTTAAACTTCACATCACTAAAGATATTAAAACCACTATCTGCTGCTGCACCTGTTGCTACATCTGCTGCTTGCGCAGAAACTGTTAACGCACCTAAGATTAATGGCGTTGCCGCCAACGATAAGACTAGTTTTCTCATTTATCACTTCCTTATAGTAAAGATATCGGTAAATTATATTCCTATTAACACACTGACTTTTTGACTTATATCAAGATAACTAACATATAGTAAACATACAAGCCCTGTTTTAAGAGGGGATCTAAATATATTCTATATTATTATGGTGTTTTTTGTAAATGCTCAGAAAGTTGGAAAAAGAGAGAAGAGGCTTATACCTCCGGTTTTATAAGGGACTCACCAATTTTCTCTTCGATCTCAGCTTGTTGTTCTGCCATTGCCTGACGAATTTCATCCATGACATGTGGGGGGACGTTGTCATCTTTATACCAGTTGACTGTATCAATGTTTCCACCGTAATCACTGCCAAAATCCTCGACCTTTTCAGAGTATTCCGCTATATCTTTACAAATAGCTACTCTAAGATCTACCATATCTTTAAGCTCTATGAACCAGTTGTTCTCTTCGTCCATTTTAATAGTAGAGGTAAATATAACACTCATCTTACTGCTGCTTTTTCAATTGGTTGGCAAAGGCACCCAGATCTTTTTTCTTAAGGTCCCCATTGTAGACAATGTCTGTGGCATCAATACTGTCATCATTTAGCATTCTAGGCACAACTTCAGCATCGTCGATGATCTGCATATGCTCATCGAGTTCATCTTCACTGTACGCCATCTGCATGTCTGCTGCAATAACATGAGGAATTTTCTCTATAATAGAGAGTTTAGCCAGCTCTTCACTCACACCCTCACCCTCAATAGTGATGATAATACGACCTTTTTCATCGTGAAAATGGTAATCACATTCGGGGGTATTTTTTAGGGACTCAACGACCTCATCCATAAATTTTGGTAAACACTGCACTACAATACTTGATACGTTCATAAAAACTCCCTAATTGTCTTTTTAATAATTGGTATTATTTTAGCATAAGGGGGTTGTGGGGGTTGTTGATGTAGGTCATTTTGTAAATGGCTTATTGTTTAGTGTTTCCAAAATGAGTTTTGTCGTTTATCTTTAGCCGTCATTCCTGTGAAGACAGGAATCAACGAGTCTTTGCTTCAAAAATATTTTGGAAGCTTAAAGTAATTGGTTTGCCAAATCTATTTCTTTTAGACTTAACCATGTGAAGCTTTATTGTAATAATCATGTGTCTATATTTAATCACCCCAGCTCTTTGACATAACATCTCCCTTCTTTTTCAAATAGTGATAGATTCAACTTTTTCTTTCTGCCTTGCCAGAAAGAAAACCTTGAGGAAAAAGAAAGAGGCGCTGTTGTTGAGAGTGAGCGACTTTCAACCTAAAGCAGTTAATTATCGTTCTTTATATTGTTATGGCTCCCGTTGTTAGTGCTGAGAGTTTGTTGGAATGGGGATGAAAGCGCCTAGCTTTCACTTTAAAAAAATGCGTCACCGCTTGCTCTTTTTCTCTAGCATCTACAAGGCCGAATGGAACTCTCTTTTTGGCATTTTTAGTTAAAAAGAGAGTGTAATGAGGGAAGTCGGTAGCTACCGACATTGTGACCAAAGGAAATGCCCTTGGGTAAAGCCCGCTAGAGGCAGTTTTTTTGTTTCCTTTTTTGCTGAGTCAAAAAAAGAAAGGGAAGCTAGATAAAAGGTAAAGTTCAAAATAATTATATTAGAACATAGTGCCAGAAATAAAAGAGAGAAGAGAATAATCTCACCTATTCATAAATAACTTTACGAACCCTCTCCCCTGCATCCAAGCGCATCTTGTCATAATCCCGCTGTGCCTCTAACTTCTCTTCATAAGTAATAGGCGTACGAAGTGACTTATACTCTACAAGTTCTCCATTTTTATAAACACCCGAAACAATAGCTTTAACCCAGTAAAAGCCCTTGTCACTTCGCATGTTTTTAACAATACCACTCCACTGCTTTTTCTGCTTCAAAGTCTCCCAAAGCTCTTTAAAAACAGCACTCGGCATGTCAGGGTGACGTACAATGTTGTGAGGCTTTCCGATAAGCTCTTCTACTTCATAACCGCTGATCTCGGCAAAGGTATCATTAGCATAAGTGATCTTGCCTCGCAAGTCGGTACGCGAGATGATCAACTCATTTTCCGGGACTTCTGACTCTATTAAAAACGCTGATTCATTGTACTCCATACTTTAGCCCTTTACTTTATTTTAAAACGATTGATCGTTGTTGCATCAGTGGAGACCAAAAATTCATCTTCATTTAAAAAGAGAATCCCGCTCAAGGTCATCTTGTTACCACCAAAGTGTCCAATAACCGCTTTTGTCTTCGTATTAAACACCGTTACATTGTTGTTTTCATCACTTGAATAAGCGACACGCTCGCCACTAGGCGAAAGCCCTACACTATAGATAAGAAAAGATGCTGATTTATAATAAGCACTTCCATTATCAACGTCATAGACCACAACACGTCTGTCTTGACCTGCTGTAGCGATGATACTCTTTTTATAATCTACTTGGAAAACATTATCTAAGTTCTCTCCACTAAGCGTCTGTAGATGTTTACCGCTCTTGGTATCAACAATTTGCAGGTCACCACTCTCATCCGCAACTACTACTTTACTCTTTGTTTCATTCATCACAAAGTTCGAAAACTTGGAACCAGAGACCTGCACGCGCCAATTTTGCTTTTTAGCCACCAAGTCATACGAGATCAGTTCGTCACCCAAAAGAGCTAACAGTACCGTATTTTCGTTTATGAATTTTGCTTTGGCTATAGAGAGTTGCGCATCTGCATCTATGGCTATAGCAGTTTGTCCATTTTTATGAATGTAAAGTCTTCTAAAACCCTGCTCTGCCTGTGACAAAATAAGTATTTTCCCCTCTTCTACATCCACTGAGTAGACTTTGGCATCCACCAAGTCACCCATAAAATCTTTGATCTTTGCTACTTTGATCCCTTGCAGTAATTTTTTGCTTTTAAGATCAATGATATCTACGCTACTTGCATCAGTAGCACAATAAAGCTTATCCTCTTTAACCACCATGTCAACCACGGAACCACTTGCCTCATAGTGAGCGACAGGCAGTGTGAGTTTAGAAGCCCAAAGAGAAAGAAAAACTAACATTAAGAGAAAAGCTATACGCATTATAAAACCTCCACTTCTATAGCTGCAGTTGGACAGCGGCCTATACAAAAACCACATGCTGTACAATTGTCTTGTAAAATTACCGGTTGAAAAAGTGATTTAAACTCTATAGCGTTGTCGAGACAAGGCTCTTTACATGAGAAACACATCACCGACTCCCAACTCATACAGAGTGACTTGTTAATAGTGATCTTTGCTTTGATGTTATGGCGCTCTTCCACTTTAAGAACATTGGGCTCACAAACATCAGCACATTCGTCACAGTAGGTACAACCGCTTTCTAACAGGTTGAGTACTGGAGTCTTGTCATCCATGATGACAATAATATCTTCTTCGCAAACTGAGGCACATGGAGCGTCGCACTCTGGACACAGACTGAGAAAAAGAGATTCATCGTTACTGTAAGGGGGTCTTAAATGGCTCACTTCTTTAGCTTGAGGCGAATCGCCTCTAAGCTTGGAGGCGAGAGAACCAAAAAGTTCTCGTCGCTCCATACCTAGTGACCACCTTCTAGGTGACCTGCAGGTGAGTTTTTGTTTGCCAAGTCATCTGCTGTAACCGTAGAGTCTGGACCAACAGTGTCAAGTTCGTCAAGAACTCTATCATTCCACGTAGAACGTGTTGCACCATCTTCTTCGGTATAGTTTGCTTCAAATGTACTGCCTACTGCCAATGCACCAGTTGTTTGTGGAGCATGACACTGAGAACAGTTGAAACGTGATTGAGAAAGGTGTGTCAACTTCTTGACATCTGTCTCATTTTTCATGTTATCAATAGACTTCGTGAACTTCTTACCATCAAACTTGTGATGAGGACGCATGTCCAAAAAGTGTGATGGTGGGATCGGAGTTGCGCCCATTGCTGGTGCTACTTCTGGCATATGACAACCTGTACATGCGTTGTTGTTCTTTGTAATTGGCAAGAAATCTCCAACATCATGTGGAATCATCGGTGGTGCATCTTGGTAAGCACGATCAAAACGCTTACTTGTTCCAGGATACTCTGTATGATAAGCTGTTTTATCAGCTGTTGTTGTGTCTTCACTATATAGATCTGTTTTACGTAGACCTAGAGACTCTTCAGTTACACTCGGTGTTACTTTTGCCTCTTTTGTCTCTGCAACTGGTGTTGCTGTAGCACTCTCGCCACCGCCACAACCAGCAAAGATCAATGCTGCTGTAATTGCACCAAGGGTCATTTTACTTACTAATTTCATCGCTTGCTCCTCTATTATTGTTTGCAAGGTTTCGGATACTAAACTCTAACGCATCATCGTCACACACTTCGATACAGCGTGCACAGTTTGTACACTCACCTGAGAGCACTGGAATGCTCTCTTTACCGATCATGTGTAGGACTTGTTGCTCAGGGCAGACATCCTTACACTTCATACACAAGGTACACGCTTCTTCATCGTGGTGTACTCTTATGAGACTAAACTTGCCCAGTAGGCTATACATGCCACCCAATGGGCAGACATGTCCACACCATCCGTTTTTCAAAACGAACAGATCAAAAAGAAAGATAACAGCAATCGCAGCCCAACCAAAGCCCATGCCAAAGACAAGACCTCTGTGAACCATCGATATCGGTGAGATAAACTCAAAAGCAGTCACACCCATCACAGCAGAGACAACAAGACCAAGTCCCAAGACCCAGTAACGCGTCACTCTTTTAACAGGCACCTTACCGTTTTGAACACGATTGATTTCCAGTTTATCACGTAACCAAGCAGCAGCATCCGTCACCATATTAATAGGACAGACCCAAGAACAAAATGCTCTACCGCCGATCAGCATATAAAAAACTGTCACAACCGCTACTCCTATAAGCAGATCCATCGCTAACGCGGCACCTGCTACAAGCATCTGCAGCGCTGCATATGGATCACTCATCGGAATCACACCTAAAATAAGAGATGAGCTCAAGTTACCTTGAAGTAGTGTCCATCCCCATGCATTTGCACCAAAGTACAGTACCAAAAGCCCAATCTGAGTTATGCGTCGTAAAATAAGGTAGCGGTAGTTGTTCCATACAGTTTTCATTAGTACAGATCCCCGCTATCGTTTAACGAATCCATGGCAGACTTCTCACTTAATCGTGTTTTGGTGTTAATGACTTTAGCATCTTTGACACGTTGGTCATCAGCCTTGTCCCACCCTTTGATATAGTGATCACCTGCTCTACCTGTCGAAACTTCTCTCGGCAGAACAAAGATAGATGCTTTTTCTGTTACACATGCCAGCTCACACATACCGCAACCGGTACAGACATCATTATGAACAACAGGCTTCATAAACGCATGTTTACCTGTTCGCTCATTTTTAGCATACTCAATCGTGATCGCTTCACCCAAAATAGGACAAGCACGATAACAGGCATCACACTGGATACCCCAAAAAGCGATACAGCTCTCTTGGTCAATGACCGCAAGTCCCATATCGATCTCTCTGATGTCAAGTACACCATCTTTTGTGACACTCGCTTCATCCAGAGCACCCGTCGGACAGACAGGTACACAAGGAATATCGTCACACATATAACATGGTACTTCTCTTGGTGTAAAAAATGGTGTTCCCACCGGTTTGTGATCACCAGGCGCCGCAAGAACCAAAGTATCAAAAGGACATGCTTCTACACATAACCCACACTTTATACACGTCTTCAAAAAGTCTTCTTCCATAAGTGCACCCGGTGGACGAAGCAACAGCGTTGATGCTGTCACTTCATCTACATAAGCACTCCACACAAAACCGCCCAATGTGGCTAAACCAGCACCACGCGCCATGTTAAGAATAAACTTTCGTCTGTCGCTAATAGGTTCTCGACTACTTTTGCTCACAACTGTTTCCTTACCTTTTTTCACTAATCACTTATGCTTTGTAAATTTTTACAGCACATTTTTTGAAGTCAGTCTGTTTAGACATTGGACATGTCGCATCTAGACAAACTTTGTTGATAAAGACTTTTTCATCAAACCATGGCACAAAGACAAGTCCTTGTGGTGGTCGGTTACGTCCACGTGTCTCAACACGGGCCTTAACACGTCCACGACGTGACTCAACCCATACCATTCCACCACGCTTCACTTGCTGCTCTTTTGCATCTTCTGGGTGCATGTAACAGAGTGCTTCTGGTACCGCACGATAAAGCTCAGGTACACGCATGGTCATCGTTCCAGAGTGCCAGTGCTCAAGCACACGACCTGTTGCTAACCATACTGGGTACTCTTTGTCTGGCATTTCCGGAGGATCCATGTACGGACGTGCAAAGATCTTCGCTTTGTTTTTGAGTGGTGTCTTTTTCGAGTCTTTATCTTTACCCGTCAAGTTACCATGCTGAAGTGCCTTAGCGATCTTACCGTAGAATGCAAACTCATCGTCTGTACCCTTCGTCTCTTTGGCAGCATATGGATCGTACTTGGAGTTAAAGCGCCACTGTGTCTCTTTGCCATCAACAACAGGCCACTTAAGTCCACGTACTTTATGGTAAACATCAAACGGTGCCAAGTCATGTCCATGACCACGGCCAAATGATGCATACTCTTCGAAGAGATACTTATGGATAAAGAAGCCATAACCCTCAAAGACCTTACCATCAGAACCAACAACCTTACGCTCATCACCATAACCTTCAGAGTTATCGTAACCTTTTTGGATAGGATCGTTTTGGTCAAGTTTATAAGCAGTCGCTTTTTTGTTGGCAAAAAGGATCTCAAACATTGTTGTATCACCTTTATAACCCATAGCCTTAGCTTTGGCACGAACATCTTCCAGTGGTGTCTTACGTTTACCAGAAGGCTTGTACTCACCCCAAACATCATCAACAGTAAAGCGCTTAGAGAGCTCAACCCACTGCCATGTGTCAGACATTGCATCACCAACCGGTAATACTTGCTGACGCCAGTGTTGTGTACGACGCTCAGCATTTCCGTATGCTCCCCACTTCTCATACATCATCGCTGATGGTAAGATAAGGTCAGAGACTTTAGCGGAGATACCTGGATAACCGTCAGACGTTACGATGAAGTTGTCCATCTCACGTGCTGCTTTGATCCAGTGACTTGCAGATGCAGAATCCTGGTAAGCATTACAGACGTTAACCCATGCAAACTTCACCAAACCATCTTCGATGTCACGGTGGATCTGCATGATGTGCTGTTTACCAACACCGTTAAGTGTTCCATCAGGGATCATCCACTGCTTCTCAGCAATTTTACGGTGTGCTGGTACTTTTACCATAAGGTCTGCTGGCAGACGGTGGGTAAAGGTTCCAACTTCACGAGCCGTACCACAAGCAGAAGGCTGACCCGTAAGAGAGAATGCTCCCGAACCTGGACGCGCTTGCTTGTTAAGCAGGAAGTGAACGTTGTATGCAAGAGTATTGTCCCACGTACCACGTGTATGTTGGTTCATACCCATTGTCCAGAAAGAGACAACTTTACGATCTTTCTCGATGTAAAGTGCAGCAAGTTCTTGAAGCTTCTTCTTGAACTGCTCGATGTCCTCGTTTGGATCACCTTTTACAATAGACGCTGTATAGTCCAGTGTATATGGTGCAAGAGATTTTTTATAATCTTCAAATGAGATCTCCCAGTGGCCTAATGTACCACCGTTGTTCTTCATCGTGTCACCAGCTTTATAACCAAATGGCTCTAGAGCAGGGCCCTCTTTAGCTGAGACCTCTTTTTGCATCTCTTTAGAAACTGTTTCCATCTCTTTAGCTGTATATTTACCCTCTTTTACAGACTTGTCATCTGAACGACGTAGACCATAACCAAGGTTAACTGGACCTGCTGCAAAAACGATATGCTTTTTAACAAAGTCCCAGTCAATAGCATCTGGGTGGTTGTAGACGATCTCACGTGCTACATAGTTCCAAAGTGCTGTATCGGTGTTTGGAGAGAAGATGATCTCTGTATCTGCAAGGTCAGACGTACGGTGTGTGTACGTCTGGATAGAGATAACTTTAACCTTGTCCGGATCAGAAAGTTTTCTGTCTGTTACACGTGACCACAAGATAGGGTGCATCTCTGCCATGTTTGAACCCCAAGAAACTACTGTGTCGGTCAGTTCAATGTCATCATAACAACCAGAAGGCTCATCAATACCAAAAGTCTGATAAAAACCAACAACCGCAGATGCCATACAGTGACGTGCATTAGGGTCGATGGCGTTAGAACGGAAACCTGCTTTCATCATCTTTTGAGCAGCGTAACCTTCCATAACAGTGTACTGTCCAGAAGCGAAGACTGCAACGCCCTCTGGACCTTTCTCTTTAAGGGTCTTTTTGATGTTAAGTTCCATCTCATCAAAAGCGCGCTTCCATGAAACAGGAGCGAACTTACCCTTTTTATCAAAGTTTCCATCTTTGTCAACACGAAGAAGAGGCTGTGTCAGTCTGTCTGCTCCGTACATGATCTTCGCATTAAAGTAACCCTTAATACAGTTTAGACCACGGTTTACTGGTGCTGCCGGGTCACCCTTGACAGCGACGATCTTACGATCAGCGCCCTCACCTTTGGTTGCCATCATAATTCCACAACCCGTACCACAGAAACGACACGCCGCTTTATCCCAGCGCCAGTCGTTGCCCGCAGCATCAGCCTTAGCCTGTACCTCAGTAGGTACTGCCATTCCAATAGCACTAGCAGCTGAAGCAGCTGCCGCAGACTTCAGAAAGTCTCTTCTTTCCATTGCCATGTGAACTCCTTAAATTTAGTCATAATTGAAAAGTCAATTTCCAATAATGTTAATATTAACACTCTCGCCAATGTTTCGATTTGACTTAGGTCAAGTATAGCACTATAAGCGATAATTTATGGAGGGATGTCATATAAATGTTATATTTTGAAACTAATTTTTCTTTAAGTTTTTAAGAAAATATGTTTTTGAGAGAAAAATTATGAGATATTATTGTTCTCAAACCAAGAACTTTTTCTCTTGGTTTGAGTAGATAAATAGAGGATTAAAGGTAGATCGTATCTTCACGTTCTGGTGATGTAGAGATGATGCCGACCTTAGTCTTGGAGATCTCTTCGATAGTACGAACAAAATCTTGAGCATCTTGAGGCAGTTTATCAAATTCGCGAACACCTACAGAACCGTTCCAGCCTTTAAATGTCTTATAGATCGGTGTGACATTTTCAAGGTCTGCCGGCATGTAGTTGATCTCTTGGCCTTTGTAATTATAAGCAACACAAAGTTTGACTTCATCAAAACCGTCAAGTACATCGAGTTTCATCAAAGAGAGTTCATCAACACCATTCAAACGACAGGCATGACGTGTTGCTACTGCATCGAACCAACCACAACGACGTGCACGTCCAGTTGTCGTTCCAAATTCATGTCCCTGCTCACCCAAACGCTCGCCATCTTCACCAAAGTCTTCACTTGGGAATGGTCCATTACCAACACGTGTACAGTAGGCTTTAACGATACCGATCACTTTACCGATGTCTTTAGGATTGATACCAAGACCCGTACAAGCACCCGCACTCACTGTTGCAGATGATGTTACATATGGATAGGTACCATGATCGATGTCAAGCAGTGTACCTTGAGCACCCTCGAGAAGGACTTTTTTGTTATCTTCGTCCAGCGCTTTCCATACCAACTGTGTCGTGTCGGTGATAAATGGTGCAAGTTTCGCTTTAAAACCTTCCAACTCTGCTGTCAGTTCTTCCATAGCAGGTGTAGGAATTTCATAAATATCAAAGATCGCACGATTTTGCTCAAAATACTCGATGATCGCAGTAGCAAGTTTTGCAGGTTCGAGCAGTTCTCCTACTCTAAAACCGGTACGGTTGATCTTGTCAGAGTATGCCGGCCCAATGCCCTTACCAGTTGTACCAATAGCCTTGTCACCTTTAAGACGCTCTTTAGCCTGGTCGATCAGTGCATGGTAAGAGAGGTTAAGATGCGCTTTGTCAGAGATAAAAAGACGGCCTTCAAGACCTTCGAACTGCTCCATCTCTTTAATGATAGACTCTGGTGAAAGTACCACACCGTTACCCACAACGTTGACAGCCTTAGGGTTCAAAACACCAGAAGGAATCAGGTGAAGAGCATACTTGACACCATCAACCCAGATCGTGTGACCTGCATTATGTCCACCTTGACTTCTACATACCATGTCGTATTTACATGCCAATGCGTCAACGATCTTACCCTTGCCTTCGTCACCCCACTGTATACCTACAATTAAATCTGCTCTGTTCATCATATTTCCCTTACTTATTTGCTTCTATTAGTGTGTCTGTGTAGATGGCGAAACCTACGGATGTCACATCGTCGTTGACGTAGCGACCGCCACGTGCGTTTATGTTGTTGCCTTCGATAACACGGAAGAAAAGCTCATCATAATAGAGCATCTTCGCGTAGTAAAGCGGTGCGATCACCTTGTTTTTGTAATCGATCTTTTCACACATCTCTTTCATCTTGACCAGTTCTTCTTTGATCTCGTCGGGAACCATCTCAATAACAGCATCAACATCTTCAGGATATTGAAGATAAACCAGTTTAGTCACCCAGTCAATCTTCAGCGCCAGGAACTTTTGGATGTTAATATGACGGAAGTCATCCAGTGGAATGTCCAAAAGTTTAGAGAGTTTATGAGGGATCGCGATGTTTGAGATCTGCAACAGTGGTGCTACCTCTAAACGCTCAAAGATCTCCATAGACTGGTTCAATGCAACACTCAAGTCCGTCTCACCTATGATCTCAGCACCTACCTGGTACTGTTCAGTCGATGGATAACGGTAGATCGGTTGTATATAAAACCATTTACTATGCTTGGTATTACGTCCAAGGCGTTTGGTAATAATACGAACAACATCAATAGTAGAGTCTGCACGAACACTCATCTTGTTGTTTTTAGCATCATTCACACGCACCAACTCTTTGACATCGGCAATAGAGTCATCTTGGTGGTAAGAAAAAAGTGGTGTTACGATCTCTTCGAAACCATCACTGTACAGCACTTCACTGGCAACCTGCTCTATCTGGCGTTTGCGTTTTGCAGAAGCACCAAAATAGAGTTTAGAGCCCTCTGGGATCTCGTGTTCAAATATCATTACAGTTCTCTTTACTTTTTTCTAACATCGTTTTATAGTAGGTCTCGTTAAAGACACGACTCGCTGTACCATCAAAGTCACGACGACCCATCTTGGCCAGTGCAAGCTCAACAGCATTTACAACAGCAGTGATCGCATAAGGTTCTATCAGTCCCATTTGGTTAATACGGAAGATCTTCCCTTTAAGATGGTCTTGACCGCCTGCTACATTGACACTGAAATCCTCTTTTAAGATCTTGCGGATCTCTGAAGCGTCTGCATCGTCTATAGTTGTCATAGAACGTGCTGGTGTCTCTGGGTAAGAGTGTAATCCAAGTGCCTCAAGTGCTGCGCGACATGCTTTAGCACGACGTGCAGTATCACAGAAAAGCTTACCAAACCCATCACCCTCATCAATATGCTTCAGTACCGCACCCAAACCGATGATCAGTGTTGTCGCAGCAGTATACGCGGTAGTGTTTTGAGACTGCTTTTTGATCTCAGAAGCAAGGTTAAGGTAGTACCCTTTGCCCTTGCCTACTTTAGCGACCGCTGCATTACTGAGACCCAAGATCGCCAGACCCGGTGGCAACATCAAAGCTTTTTGGCTACCGGCCAAGAGACAGTCGATGTTACTCACATCGATACGCTCAACACCCACAGCAGTGATACCATCAGCAATGATCATGATCTCAGGGTTGATCGCCTTAACCGCTTCTGCGATCGCTTCGACTGGATGACGCAGACCGCCTGCAGATTCAGAGATCTGGATCGCTACCGCATCTATCGAAGGGTTAGCTTTAACAGCAGCGACGACCTCTTCAACAGTTGCCGGGGTGTCCCACTCATGTTTGATCTCTACGTTGTTAAGACCACTTGCCACTGCGATCTTTCCAAAACGTTCACCGAATTTTCCGGCATTGACAGTAAGAAGGGTATCATGACAAAGATTGATCACTGCTGCTTCCATAGCACCTGTACCAGAGGTTGCCAGCATGATCACTTCATCTGTTGCCATCAACTTAAAAAGTAAGGCGCGCGTCTCAGCAAAAATCGCCTCAAATTCCGGTGTACGGTGGTGTATGGTCTCACCTGCCATAGCAACACGAACAAATTCTGGAACCGGAGTAGGTCCTGGAGTAAAAAGCAACATCTTTTTCCTTTTGATAAATCTCATCTAATCACCCAAAAACAAGGCAGTTAAATGACATTTATATCTTTATATTTTTCAAACCGCGTATTATAGCCAATTTGTAGTTAGGTTCAAATGAAATATCAGTTGCTTTTAGAGGTCCAAAATGTCTCAGGGAAATAGAAGTGTGAGTTGAAACAAAAACGTTTCATTGTATTTGTAGTATTGGTTCAAGTTTTGTTTCAATAAATGTGATATTTTTAGGCGTGAAGTCTACGCCTTTTCTTCTAGTTTTGTTAGAAGTTTTTGTGCCTCTTCTTCATGTTTAAACAACTCAGAGTTACGCCTGACATAGGCATAAAGCAGTGTTTTAGCATCATTGTTACCCTCAGTGTTAAAGTCTGCTTGCATCTGTTTGGTAAGAAAGTTGGCAAAGGCATCGTCAAGTTCTATATTAAAACGGCTGCCATTAACAGTGAGAGAGACCTTCTTAGCCACAACACATCACCATTAATTTTTTATCCATACTCTTAACCTCTAACCAAGGATGCTTTCGATCTTGTTAACGATCTCTTCGATCTCACGATCTTTCTCTTGCAGTTCATCCTGCATCTGAGACAATGTTGCCTCTTTAGCGCTGTTGTCTAACTCTAAACGTTCCAAACTCTCTTTAAGTTGTGCATTTTCCATACGCATCTCATCAAAGTTACGTAACAGTTGGCCTACTTTTTGACTCAATTTTTCCATAGTTGTCGACTCGTGCATGTATTCTCGTTCATATTAATTTGTAAAAAGATTTTAGCACAAGGGTATATTGAATAATATTAAAAGGCTGTTGCTATTGCTTTAATATCTATATACACACCAAAGATCATCGAAGGTCAAGAGTCTAAAAACATTTTTAACTTATTAAAAAATAGTGGACTTAAGCATTTTTTTGCCAAATTCTCACATTAGAAATAGCATATAAGCTATAATTTCAAATTAGTTTTTTTTACTATATAGAAGTGTTAAAAGGCAGATGATGGCAGAGTTTACAGTTAAGACAGAGTATGAGCCGGCAGGTGACCAACCTACCGCGATCAAGACCCTTACAGAGAGTATACTGAAGGGGAACCGTTATCAGACACTTGAGGGTGTGACGGGTTCGGGTAAGACCTATACAATGGCTAAGACCATCGAGGCGACTAAGATGCCAACCATCATCATGACGCATAACAAGACCCTTGCTGCACAGCTTTACTCTGAGTTTAAAGGGTTCTTTCCTAACAACCATGTGGAGTACTTCATCTCCTACTATGACTACTATCAGCCTGAAGCGTACATCCCCCGACAAGATCTGTTTATAGAAAAAGACAGTGCTATTAATGATGAGTTGGAGCGTATGCGCCTCTCTGCTACCGCTAACCTGCTCTCTTATGATGATGTCATTGTCATTGCTTCTGTCTCTGCCAACTACGGTCTGGGAGATCCTGAAGAGTATGAAAAAATGGTGCAGGCCATTGCTATCGGCGATGAGATCAACCAGAAGAAACTTTTATTACGACTCATCGATATGGGGTACGCACGTAATGATACTTACTTTGATAGCGGCCATGTTCGTGTGAGTGGAGATGTTATAGACATCTATCCACCCTATATGCAAGATGAAGCTGTTCGCGTAGAGTTTTTTGGAGATGAAGTTGAGGCGATCTACTCTTTTGAAGTCATCTCCAACAAAAAGCTTGAAGATCATAAAAAGTTTACCATCTATGCTACCAGCCAATTTACTGTAGGACAAGAGAAGCTCTCGGTTGCTGTAAAACGTATAGAAGAGGAGTTGGATGAACGTCTGGACTACTATCTAAAAGAGAACCGTATCGTAGAAGCACAACGTCTAAAACAGCGTACAGAGTTCGACCTGGAGATGTTAGAGACTACAGGAATGTGTAAAGGAGTTGAAAACTACTCACGACTATTTACAGGAAAAAAACCGGGAGAGGCGCCTTATACACTTTTAGACTACTTTGATCTGCATCATGACAAGTACATGATTATTGTAGATGAGTCTCATGTCTCTCTTCCACAGTTTAGGGGAATGTATGCAGGAGATCGCAGCCGTAAAGAGGTCTTAGTCGATTATGGGTTTAGACTGCCAAGTGCCTTAGACAACAGACCACTACAGCTTGACGAATTTATAAACAAAGCACCACATTACCTTTTTGTTTCCGCAACCCCTGCACCTTACGAGTTAGAGATCTCAGCTGCCAAAGCTGATCAGATCATACGTCCTACCGGACTTCTTGACCCACCGATCACCATTAAAGACTCAGAGAACCAGGTCGAAGACCTGCATGATGAGATCGTAAAGACTGTCGCCAAGGGAGACAGAGTACTTGTCACTGTGCTGACAAAAAAGATGGCAGAGGGTCTCACAAAATATATGGCTGACCTCGGTGTCAAGATACAGTACATGCACTCAGACATCGATGTCATCGAGCGTAACCAGATCATTCGTGGTCTTCGTGCTGGTGACTTTGATGTCTTGGTTGGTATCAACCTGCTTAGAGAGGGTCTAGACCTTCCGGAAGTGAGTCTCGTTGCCATCTTGGACGCTGATAAAGAGGGATTTTTGCGTTCAGAGACAGCCCTTATACAGACCATAGGCCGGGGCGCTCGTAATGCAGAAGGTCGGGTCATACTCTATGCCAAACGCATAACAGGTTCTATGCAACGAGCTATGGATAAAACAACTGCCCGCCGAGAACTGCAGATGGCCCACAACAAAAAGCATGGTATTACCCCTACCACCGTAAAACGCCTGCTCGACACAGACCTGAAAGTCGACGATGCAGGAGAGCTTTACGCTAAAAGTAAAAAGGCGGAAAAAATGCCTAAAGCAGAGCGGAAAAAGCTCTTGGATGAGCTCAATGCCAAGATGAAATATGCGGCTAAGAACTTGGAGTTTGAGGAAGCAGCAAGACTTCGAGATGAGATCATGAAGATTAAGAAGCTTTAAGAGCAAGAGCAAGAGCAAGAGCAATTATCCACAGAATATTAAAGAACATTATAAGATTATGAAGAAGAAGTATTAATTTGTTGAAGGTACAAACTCATGGATTCCTGCCTACGCAGGAATACGATGACGGCAAGTGAAACAA
>WGDB01000071.1 GCA_015493495.1 Helicobacteraceae bacterium
CCTAAGATGGATCGATGGCTGCTCTTTTTTGTCTATCTCAACACAGTGCTGTTGGTTTTGGCTCTTTTTGATATCACAAGCAGACATATCCCCATACTTAACATGATGTTCTTGAGTATTTTCTTGCTTTATGTTTCAGGGTATCACTCTTTTGTCCTAAAAAGAAAAATAGCACTTTTCTATCTGCTTGGATGGGTTGTGATGTTGATCGCGATCATTATTACAGGACTGCTCTCCTTTGGTTATGTCGAAAGAAATGACTTTACGGCCTATATTTTTCAGATAGGAATTATTATAGAGATCACCTCGCTCTCTATGGGTCTTGCCTATCGCTACAAGATCAACCAGGATCAGTTAATAGAGAAGACCAAGGTACTACATGAACAGTCAAAATTGGCGGCTATGGGAGAGATGATGCGCCACATCTCTCATCAGTGGAGACAACCCCTCGCAGAGATCAATGCCGTAGCGATGGGCATAGAGACAGAATATCGGCGTAACACCTTAAATGCACAAACGCTTGATAAAAACATTGAGCAGATAGAGAACATCACAGAGTATATGTCCAAGACCATCCAGGACTTCAACAGCTACTTTAAAAGCGACAAAGCAAAGACGAGGACGACACTCGAAGCAGTGGTGGACAAAGCGTTTGGTCTGGTGATGGGTGGTTTGAGCAAAAACGATATTCGCATTGACAAAGAGGTGGTGGTTGCTGAAACAGTCGAGATCGTTGAAGGAGAACTGGTCCAGGTACTGCTGGTGCTTCTCAATAATGCAAGAGATGCCTTGAAAGCAAGTGATGCCTCAGAAAAGTGGATCAAGATACGCATTGCCAAAGAGAATGGAAAACATCTCATCGAAGTAGAAGACAGTGCAGGGGGCATCGCGGAGCAAAACCTTGCTAAAGTGTTCGAACCGTATTTTACCACCAAGTTCGAGGCGCAAGGCGTTGGGATAGGCCTTTATATGTCCAAAATGATCGTCGAGGAAAGTCTTGGGGGCAGTCTGATCGTCGCTAATGGTCTATACGGCGCCAGGTTTAAGGTAGTTTTATAAGTGTGCCCTGAAATGTGTTATAATACGTAAAATTTTACGTATAATAGGAAGTGTTATGGTTTCATACAATAGAGAAGAGATCATCTCGGCGAGTGAGATGGCGCGAGGTTTTTCCAATGTTTTAAAAGAGATCATGAACCACACCAAAGAGCGCTTCGCCATCTCCAAGAACAACAAGATCGAAGCCGTTGTCTTGCAGGTCGACGAATATGAACGGCTGAAAGAGGCGTATGAGTTAATGGAACATCTCGATATCTATCAGAAGTTGCAGGAGAGAAAAGCGTCCAAGACCATACCGCTGGAAACATCGGCAGAAAAGTATGGCATTGACCTAGATGCACTATAATATCGTTTTAAAAGAAGAAGCAGATGAAGAACTTTCCAAACTCTCCAACAGAGAGCGTCTTCTCGTCTTCAAACAACTTAAAAAGATCTCTACTGCTCCTGAACTCGGTCAGAAACTTGGAAACAAGGGTGGATATGACCTTAGTGGATGCAGAAAGATGTATGCAGACAGGAAAAAGATACGTATTGTCTATACACTAAAAGATGAAGAGATCGTTATTGAGATTATCGCCATAGGCAAAAGAGATGAGATGCAGGTCTATAAAGATGCTGCGCAAAGATTATAAAAAGAAGTATTTATGAACATCATACATATAGACAATGCCGGCAATCGTAACGATGCCAGCATGGAGGCCATACAACTCAAACAAGAGATCCTGGCGACTTCAGCAGCGACCTTTAGCGCGCCTACCAAACCTGAACTTTTTGCCCTGCTGCATAAGGCTATAGAGATGGGTGTGACCCCGGTGCTGTTTGATGCTAAAATAGAGTCTATAGCAGCGCGTGTCAAAGCCTTGGGGATAGAGAGTTTTGAACACCCTTCAGAGCATGCACATCTGTCTGCTTCTACCTATGCTCTTTTTTTTACTTCAGGTACCACAGGCGTTCCGACAGGTGCGCTTAAAAACAGAGATAATATCGAAGGTGAGCTGGATGCACTTCAGGCTATTTTTGAACCGGAGAATTTTGAACGTGTCATCGTGACCGTACCTTTTATCCATATTTATGGGTTTTTATCGGGTCTGATGCTGCCACGCCGTCTCGGGTGTGAGGTCTTGTTAAAAGAGGAGTATTATCCTCAAGAACTCATTGCCTTGCATGAACAAAAAAAGAGTCTGGTGGTGACCTCTCCGGTTTACATCAAAGCACTGTTACGTCTCAAACGCGAACAAGACCTCAGTAATGTCGTTTTTCTCTCTTCGACAGGTCTTTTGGTAGAAGATGAGGTGGCACGTTTTGAGCAGCAGTATAACACCAGACTTATACAGCTCTTTGGTTCGACAGAGACGGGTGGTGTAGCGATAAAACGAGGGGTAAATCCTTACTGGGAGCCTCTTAAAGATGTCTTGATCACCAAAAACCATGAGTCTCGTATGGTGGTGGACTCGCCGTACCTCTCTACCCACCTTTTAGAAGAGAAGATCACCTTGATGAAACGCCCATACACAACGA
>WGDB01000072.1 GCA_015493495.1 Helicobacteraceae bacterium
AAATATCTTCTGGTATTGCAAAAACAACTACTCTTATTAAAATGACTTATGTCCTTTTAGCCTAGAAAATGCCATTATTTGGACAAAGTGTCCGGTATTTTGCGTATTAGTCGGAAAAAGGACATTTTTTCCTGTTAGGAGTTTGAGATGAAATGTAAACTTTTTAATACGTTCGAGACAAAATTAGGTTTAAACACTACAGTTATCAGACTGAGAAAGCATATGTAGGGTGGATAAAGCAACTTATATTTTTTCGGTGTGCTCTTAATCTCCCACAAGTTATAATCATTACATTACAACTTAACCTCTCAGGCCGCATGATATGAAACGATCCATCGTACTCTTAGCATTACTGTTCACTACATTTTTACAGGCAGGGATGGCGATAGTCCCAGGAGACGAACAGTACTACAGTAGCGGTGATGAACGTGTGGAGTATATCTTTACGGAGCAGAACCGTTATGGTGCTGAGCAGGCGATGCGGTTGGAACCGTATATCAACTTTTTATACCAACAAAGTTTTGGTTTTAGTATGGACTCTAAGATGTATGTGGGTCTGCCATCTCAGCAGAACCAGGTCGCCAATGGGTTTTCTACGCAGTACCCTGTCAATATGCAGATAGATTATATGGGTGGAGCACTCTCTGTGGATGTGTCTACTACTACCTCGTGGCTAAACTCTCTTCTCTATCATGAGACAGCCCACAACTACCAGATCAACGCCAAGGCGAGTAAGGTTACTCAGAGTATAGATGATGTTTTGGGAACCTCTTATCTGCTGCTTTGGTTTTTTCCTCTGACCAGCATTCCCAACGTGACCATCAGCTCTTTTCTTTTGGAGGGAAATGCAGTTTTAAATGAGTCAGTTCATGGTAATGGTGGACGTCTCTACAGTGGACGTTTTAAAGCAGAGAGCATTTTACAGGCTAAAGCGGGACATATCAATGCCCCGTTTTTATATAATCAGGACATTGGTGCCTTTCCCTATTATGATCGTCATTACATTGTTGGAGGATTTTTCCAGAACTATTTGGCAGAGACCTATGGTCTGAAAAAGGTCAACACCTTCTTTTATAATCACTCCAAATCCTGGCTCTGGCCATTTCGGATAAACCATGTGTTTGAGATCACTTTTGGCGTAGACTATGAGACGGCCCTTTCCGGTTTTGAGGCGTGGCTGTTGGATAAAGGGGAGGGCTTTGTCAAGGCAGAGGGAAAGGTGCTCGAGACCTCGGCGAAGTTTTCTCCACTAAATGCCAACTGTGACAAGATCTTTTTTCTCACCTCCAACGCCTATCAGGCCCCAGAGCAAGTGACACTCTTTAAAAAAGACAAATATCTCAAAAAAGAGCGCAAAAGCTTTTTTCAAAATAGACTCATTAACAGCAAAGATCGTTACTACACTCAGTCTAGTGGTTATGTCAGTGCTTCTGAACGTTACATCGGGCTTTATGATGACGAAGGGCGCTTAAAAGAGGGGAGTGACTCCAAGGTGATCCAAGGCTATCTTCACGGAGGTATCCCCGTCTATTTCGACATCCCAAGCTCTTTTGATCAGCCGCAGCTTTATGTAGGTGAGCACTTTTATGCTCAGGTGAACTCCAGTGTTGTGATAGATGCCGATGACAACCTCTACTATTTTGTGCAAGAGGGTAAAACACGGACCCTGTTTAAAAACCATACAGCTCTTTACAGTTATGAAGGTTTTTATGGTCTGGTAAGCGATGTAGACTCCACGGGTGCGGTCTATTTTATAGCCAACTCTGCAAAAGGAAGTTCACTCTATTGTTACAGGGATCATGAGGTAGTGCGGGTCTCAGCAGCAGATAATGTCATAGATGCCCGTCTGCTTAATGATGATGAAGTGCTTTTGGCGGCAGTGGGAGAAGAAAACTATTACTACCTGATCAACCCATTGGTCTCTTTATCACAGGCACCTTATGAGGAGCGACTCTTTTTTGAAGACAAAAAAGATGATGTATTGATGATGGTTCCCGAGAAAGACAGTAGAGAAAATGTCAACTTGGATAACCCATATTATGCGCCACTGCGAACCGAGTATGCGGGAACGGAGTTGGCTTTAGGTGCCGTCAGCAAAAACAAAAAAGTACTGTTGACCTATAATGTCGAGGCTGCTTTTATAGACCCACTGCTGAGCAACCGGTATGCATTATTTTCGCGTCGTGGAGCCGATGAAGTAGGCACAGTCGGAGCCTCATATGACAACAATGCCCACCTACTGAGTTTTGGGGCACGGGTCTATGGGGTTTATGATGGAGGTGATGCTGCCAGTTATCATCTTTACAGTGAAGCCAACAACAGTTACAGTAAAGCACTTTACATGCTGCAACAGAAAAACCGCGACTATGGAGTGAGTGCCTATGGTCTGATTCCTTTTTTAAAAAGAGGGTACGAGCAAGCAACGGTGACCTTAAAGTACTATCAGGATTATGATGACAATGCCCGCTCTCCTTTGGTGTTAAGTTTGGACCTTTCTTATAAAGAACGCTTTTTTCAGGCTATGGAGAACAACTATCTGCAAGTGCTTTCACTCTTCTCTCTTTATGACAGGAACGATCTCTCTTATGGAGGAAGCTACCGGTTTGAACATGATCTTCCAGAACGCTTTTATATCTCTGCTGCACTTAAGGGTGTCCATAGCGACTATGAAAGAAACGCCTTTGAGATCTCATCTGAAAACTATACCCGTGGCGTGAAGTTCGCAAATTTCGAGAGTGCTCTGTTCCAAGATCCTGCTACTGTTGTGATGCCCTCTTTAGAGTACATCCGCTTTGTGAAACAGGCCGTAGTGGCAGAGGTGGGGCTGAAAAAACAGTTTAATGCCACCTTGCTCTTTTTTACCTTTCCCTTCTCATTGACACGTGAACTTTTTTATGTGAAACAGAGACACTATAACATTCAAGACTTTGGACAGTCTGGTAGTTGGCGTGAGCACACTACATATAACGAGTCCACAGCAGGCCTCTCTTTAGAGATGTTAGTGATGAACCGTTTGCGGGTACCGATCCATATGGAGTACCTCTATAATGACCATACAAAAGAAAAAAACAACTTTAGAATGTACATAGGAAAGATCTCATTTTAGGGTGTTAAACATGATGAATGTTCAGTATATTCCTGTTGCTTGAAACTATTGATGCAGTTGTATCTATTTTAGAGTTGAGAAATCTCTTTATGTCTCATGGGGTTAATCAATGATTAGGTATGATATTTATAAGATTTTAGGAGCATTTATGAAAAAAAGTATACTGTTGTCTGTTTTGTCAGTTTATACACTTTATGCCGGTACAGCTGTTGTCCCAGGAGATGAAAAGTACTTTAAAACCTCTCTGCAAACCCCTGACATAGAGATGATTTATACTAAACAGAACCGTTATGCTGCCGAGGAGGCGATGGCGCTTGAACCGCTGATCCATAAAGAGTATGAAAAGTATTTTGGCTACCGGCTCGACCAGACCCTTTATGTCGGGATCATCTCTCAGCGCAACCAGATCGCCAATGGTTTTTCAACACAGTACCCATTAAATATGCAGATAAACTACATAGGTGGTGCACAATTTCCAGACCACTTTAGCACAACCTCCTGGTTGAACACGCTGCTTTATCACGAGACAGCACATAACTACCAGACCAATGCAAAAGCGAGTAAGATCTCGAGAGGTTTGAGCAAAGTGTTTGGTAATACGGCTTTACCATTGTTCCCTTTGCCTCTTTTTGTGCTTCCCAATGCGGTGTTAACCTCTTATACGCTGGAAGGTAATGCCGTGCTCAATGAGTCGTGGCACGGCAATGGTGGTCGTCTCTATAGCGGTCGTTTTCAGGCAGAAAGTATTTTACAGGCCAAAGCAGGACATATCACCCCGCAGTTTTTGTTCAACCAGACGACCCATGAGTTTCCCTTTTATGACAGACACTATGTCGTAGGCGGCTTTTTTCAGCTCTATTTGGCTGAGCGTTTTGGTTTAGAAAAGACCAACCAGTTTTTCTTTAACCACTCCAAATCTTGGCTCTGGCCATTTAGAACCAACCATATTTACCAGATGACCTTTGGGGAGAGTTTTGAAGAGGCTCTCTCTGGTTACAATACATGGCTCCTTAAAAAGGGAGCACAGTTTGTCGAGGCAGAGGGTGAGGTTGTGGCACGCTCTTATGCCTTTAGCTCTCTCAACAATAACTGTGACAAGATCTTCTTTTTGACCTCTGATGCACAGCATGCACCTGAACTCGTTCGTTTTTTTAAAAAGGACAAGGTGCTAGAGGTTACACGCGAAAGTTATCTGCAAAGCAAGGTTGTCAACAGACATGACCAATATATGACACAGTCAAGTAACTTTAGCAATCCAACCATGATCGTTCAGGGTCTTTTTGATGAAGATGGTCATGTTGTTGAAGGTACGGAGGGCAAGTTGATACAGGGCTATTTAAAAGATGGTGTTCCTGTCTATTTTGATGTGAAGTCCTCATTTAAAGAGCCGCAACTCTATGTCGGTGATACCTTTTATGCCAAGGTCAACTCTTCGGTTATTATTGATAAAGATGACAACCTCTATTACTTTGTGCAAGAGGGTAAAAAGCGAACACTTTTTAAAAACAAGGAAGCTCTTTACACTTTGAATGATTACTACGGTATCGTCAGTGATGTTGATGCTCAGGGGCGTATCTATTTTGTGGCCAATTCTGAAGCAGGAAGTTCACTTTATCGTTTTAATGATGGTGCTGTTGAACGTGTTACTCAGGCAGACAATGTAGTCGAAGCACGTCTGGTGAATGATGATGAGGTGCTGATCGCCGCGATAGGTCAAAAAGATTATTATTATGTGACGCAGAAACTAGACCCGCGAGAAGCGGTGCCTTTTGAGAGAAAACTCTTTTTTGAAGATGAACCTTATTTTGCCAATGCCTCTTTTGAAAACACAAAAATGCAAGAGCAGAACCTAAGTTTACAAGATGCCTATTATGAACCATTAAACCTCCATTACGCGGGAGGAACTGCAACAGCAGGTTATGGTGAAAAGGCAGGTCAAGATATCTTTACCTACAGTGTTTCAGCAGATTTTTCAGATCCTCTCTTAAGTAATACCTTTGGTGTTTATGCTGGACAGGGGACAGATGAAAAAGGTCTGGTGGGTGCGCACTATTTTAACAACGCCCATCTACTTACTTTTGGTGCTGATGTCTATGGTGTTTATAATGAAGGTGATCCTAGTGCATATTATGATTATAATGCGACGACTAACACGTATAGTAACGAACACAACCTGTCACAAGAGAGTCGCAAGTATGGTTTGAGTGTTGTGGCAGCATTACCGATAATCGCCTCTGGTTACAACCGAGTCTCACTACAGGGTAGCTACTATCAGGACTATGACTCTAATGCACGATCACCTTTTGTTCTCTCTTTAGACAGTTCTCATGCTGAAGGATATGGTCAGGCGGTCTCCTATGATTATTTGAACGCACTTTCTGTTTATGGAAGTTATGATCGTGGAGATTTAAGTGGTGGTTTTGACTATAGTCTCTCTCACGGTCTGCCATGGAAGATGTTTGCCGGTCTCTCTTTGCAAGGTACACGCAGTGACTTTAATGCAGATGATGGTGTCTCAACTGTAAGAGATCAGACCAGGGGTGTGAAGTTTACCCCTTTTCAAAGTTCTATATTCAAAGATGGTTCGAGTATTGTCATGCCGACACTCGAACATACCCGTTTTGTGCAGCAGGCAGCCGTAGCTGAGGTCAATGTCCTAAAGCAGTTTGATGGTCGTATCCTGTTTTTTACCTTCCCGATTTCGTTGACACGAGAAGTGGTTTACGCCAAGCATCGCTACTACGATATCCAAGACTTTGGTCAGTCTAACGCCTTTAATACACATACAGTTTACAACGAGACTACAGCAGGATTAAGTCTAGAATTTTTGATGTTAAACGTTTTGAGTATTCCGCTCTCTTTTGAATATATACACAACGACAACATTAAAGACAGCTCCGGAGAGAGTAGCCCTCACAACTTCAGGTTTTTACTGGGTGGAGCTTTTTAAAACTACAGCCTTGCGTTAGGGATGTCAACGCAGTTGTTCTCACTCCTCTTTGGTGGCCATAGCTCCATACTCTAAGAGTAGGTCTACCATCTTTAGACGTTTATGCTCTTTTGCGATCTTAAGGGCGGTGAGTCCCTGTTTGGAGAGCAAATTAGGATCTACTCCATGTTCAAGCATAAAGATGACCACTTCCATATGGTTGTAGTAGACACCAAACATCAAAGCACTCCAACCAAAATTGTCGATCACATCATGAGCGGCATAGTTCTTCATCAACATCTCAACAGAACTCATCCGTCCCATAGATGCAGCAAGCATCAAGGGTGTCCGTCCATTAATATCTAAATGGTTGACATTGGCACCGAGCTGTAACAGAAGCCGGATATGTTGACTGTTAGGTTTGTCATGTGTCTTAGTGACCGTGGTGCATAGTGGTGTCCAACCCAGAGAGTTCAAGGGGACATCGACTTTTGCACCTTTGCTTAAAAGAAGGGTCTCCAACTCTCGATATATAGGTGCTGTCTCATCATATTGAAGCAGGGCAATATGGGTCAGGGTCAAAGGGGTATGGGCATTGTCAGCTATATTGATGTTCGCGCCACGTTTGATCAACATCATGGCCCCTTCAGGGTTGTTGTTTCTAATAGCGACACTTAAGGCACTGTGTCCATTGCTAGAGACATGTTCGAGTGTGGCATGACGGTTAAGCAGCAGTATGGCGAGGTTGACGTAACGGGTGTGGCTCATGGCTATGATAAGTGGTGTGAGTCTATCATTGTCCTCAGCATCGATGTTCAAGCCTTTATTGAGAAGGTAGAGGACGATCTTAATGTTGTTGCTTAAGATGGCAAGATGCAGAAGGCTCTGTCCCTCTTGGTTGGTTTGAAAAAGCTGTTGTGTTGTGTTGACACTGTGGACTAAACGGTTTAGATCACCCACTCTAGCCGTTTCAAAGATATTATGGGTTTCAACATCAACAAGTGAAGTGATGGTTTGCAGTACTGTTTGTTCAGCAGGTTCGCCAAGGTCCATGGCTGTTTTATCTGCTGCATTTATAATCGTCTTGTCGGCACCATAATGAAGCAGGGTAGTCATAAGCTCAGGATGTCTGAACTTGGTAGCAAAGTGCAGGGGTGTGTTACCCTCTCTGTCTTGTATGTTGACGTTAGCCCCATAGAGTAAAAGTGACTCTATGACCTCTTTTTTGTTGTACTTTATGGCAAAGATAAGAGGTGGTGTTTTCCCGAGTTCGTGAAAGTCGACGTCAAATCCCTCTATGATCATCTGTATCATCTGTGCGACTTGGTTATGTATGATGGTCTGAAAAAAGATCTCATGGGTCTGTTCGATGATATGTGCTTCGTTAGGATGATACATTGGGGTTTTCAATATCAATGCACTGTGCAGTCGTTCCATAAATGGCATCTTTGCTCCTTATATAACAATGGTATCATAATGTTTTGGGCTTGTAAAGCTGTTTTACAAGCACGAAGTTTTTATAGTTTTGGGTTGTCACTTTATCAGTATCAATTTCTGGGGCTTTTCTTTTTGTTGTTTAGTATTTGTAATATGAGGGTATTTTTTATATATAGCATATATTTTCTGTTGCTCTTGTTCTTTGTATATGCTAGTTGATCTTAACAGAGTATAGAGCCGAAGGGCATTGCACTCTCTTTTTTCCGCTAGGATATCTCCTATAAACCTGACTAGATGTCAGGTTTATGGGAGTAAAATTCCATATAGAGGGCAAAGAAAAAAGTAGCATTACTAGGGATAGGAAGTAATTAAAAAAGTTAGCATGTCAAAGAATAATAGTTTGATAAAAAGGTGAAGCGATAAAAAAGTTAGTAGGAGTAAAAAGTAGAGAGGGTGAAGCAAAGCCTAAAGGCTAAGCTTCAGTAGGAAGACCTACTTGATGTTTTCGAATGGGTTGTTGATAACCGCTTTACGAGTAACAGTGTAAGGGATGATCGCTGCTGCACGAGCACGCTTGATAGCGATAGTTACCATCTCTTGGTGACGTTTACAGTTACCTGTTAAACGACGTGGCATGATCTTGTAACGCTCTGATAGTGAAAAGCGTAGTGAACCTGCATCTTTGTAATCCATGAAGTCAACTTTTGCTTCACAGTATTTACAATAACGTTTTTTATATTTTCTTCTTTCTGCCATAATTTGGTCCTTAATTTTATTTTATAAAATGAAGGGAACCCCTTCATCCATTAAGATGATAGAGGAAATAATCCCTCTATCTACGTTAACACTGGGTTTTCTTCGGCAGAAGGCCCTGTGTCAGTTTATTACTTAGAGAGTGAACTCTCTAAAATGGGATCTCATCTTCATCAATATCGATAGACGGAAGGTCTGCCGGCATGCTTTGCTGAGGAGTAGAACGTTGCTGTGTCTGAGGCTGTTGGTATGACGGCTTCTGATACTGCGCTTGTGACGACTGCTGCTGTTGTTGCGGTGCATTGTATGATGAAGATTGAGACTGCTGTTGCTGTTGTCCGTAACCACCCTGTGATTGTTGTTCTGGTGCATTGTAGCCACCTGCAGGTGCGCCAGAGTTCTGGTTGTCACCTTTAGAGTCTAACATCTGCATCGTCTCAACATTGATAGAGTGTTTAGAACGCTTGCCACCATTTTGGTCAACCCATTGGTCAAATTGAATTCGTCCCTCAACTAGGATTTTAGAACCCTTACGAAGATACTGATTGGCTACCTCACCTGAACGTCCAAAAAAAGTAAGGTCAATAAACATTACTTCCTCTTTCTTCTCACCGTTAGAGGTAAATTTACGACTGGTAGCGATCGCTGTTTTAGCAATGGCCATGCCTGATTGGCTGTAGCGTAACTCAATATCACGTGTTAGGTTTCCTACTAGGACGACTTTATTGTACATCTGGGCTTTCCTTTACTTATTCTGCTGCTGGAGTTTCAGTAGCTGGAGCTTCAGTTACCGGAGCTTCTGCTACTACTGGAGTCTCAGTTGCTGCTGGAGTTGCTGCTGCTGCCGCTGCTGCTGTTTTTGCAGCTGCTTTCTTTTCAGTCTTAGCAACAAGTTCTTTCCAAGCTGTAACTTCGCGCTTAGAATCGTACTTGATCGTAACAAAACGAAGAAGATCTTCGTTAATACGGAAACGACGCTCAACTTCAGCAATAGATGCAGGTGCCATTGTGTAATAAACAACATGGAAGTATCCACGCTCGTTCTTCTGGATAGGGTATGCTAATTTCTTAGTACCCATTTCGTCGCGAGCAACGATCTCAGCACCGTTAGAAGTAAGAACTTCTTCGATAGCTGCGATAGAAGCTTTTGCTTCTTCTTCAGTTAGTGTAGGTTTAACAATTACTAGATTTTCGTAATGTCTCATAGAGTATATCTCCTTTTGGTTTTGGTCCCTTATGGATCGAGTTTAGCGAACTAAACAGTCATATGCTTAAACTTAATGCTTTTGCACAAAGAGTAAGGAACGCGTGATTATACTCAAGTGTAACTTAAGCTTAGTGTAAGTTGGAAGATTACCCCTCATGTTCTATTTGAATTATTACAAAACGAGACTCATAGAGTCTACATTTTCTTTTTGGTTTTAGAAGTAGCTATGGCTTTATAAGGATCATCCGGCCAGTAATGCTTTTTGTACTTACCTCTCAACTCCTTCTTGACTTCATCATAGGTGTTGTCCCAAAAACTTTTAAGATCTTTGGTCACTTGCATGGGCCGCATAGCAGGAGAGAGTAGCTCTATGGTGAGGGTGATTGTGTTGTTTAAAAGCTGGGGTGTCTCTAAGAGTCCAAACAGCTCTTGGAGTCTGACAGAAAGTGTAGGAGCCGCAGGGTCTTGGTAGTTTATAACTATATGAGAACCACTGGGTACCTTGATCTTTATGGGCAGTAACGTGTTTAAAAGATGCTGCTGTTCCCAGGTCAACATTCCCAACAAGACCTGCTGCATGTTGAGCTTTTGAAGGGCTTTGAAGTTACTCATACCCTCTATATGGATCAAAAGCCACTCCTCTATGTTCTCTAACAAAGAAGCCTCACTAAAGTTTGGAAAATCCTTAAGTTGTTCTGACACTGCTGTCTCTTTTTGAGCCCAGTAATTTAAAAAGAGAAGGCGTTGTCGCAGGTTGGTAGCCTCTTTGGACCAGGGCAGAACGTCAAGGCCTTTCTCTTTAATGGCGTTTATCAGTGCCAGAGCGATCTCATCTTTAGAGACCTTAACATTGTTTCTTTTCTCTAAAATGATAGCCCCGATACTACAGATCTCTCTTGCTTCTACGCGCTGCATCTCTTCGTTCCATGTTACCTTTTTCTCTATAGTTGTCGCAGATTTCAGGGTCTCGAAAAGTATATGTTCAGAGAGTGCTACAGCTGAATATATTCTAGCGTTACTACGTCCAGCATCCAGGTCTGTGATAACTAAAAAGGGTGTGTTGAAAAGTGCATCTTCTTTAGCAAGGGTAGCTCCTTTCCCATTGGCAAGCAGGTAGCGGTTGTCATTGGTTCCTCGTAATTTGGCAATACGGTCTGGATAGCCAAAAGCTAAAAGCAGACCTAATATCTCAGGAGTGTATGGGGTATTCCTGTCTGAAGTTGGCAGTTTGCGTCTAAAGTTTTTAGCACTCTCTGTCACACGGTGCAGTGCTGATCGATCTATACTGCCGGAATGTTCTCTATGTAAAACAGCATCTACCCTCTCGGAGAGGTCCGTACTCTGTCTAGCAGGCGCTTTAAAGATCTCTTTTTCACTCAAAAGTGCTGCTACCGTTGTACTGACTTTTCCGTGACCTAAGCTATGTGCTTTTAGAATCATATGGGCCAGACGCGGGTGTACTCCAAGGTCTAGCATCTGTTGTCCATGTGGTGTGATCTTATATTCTTTCAAGGCGCCGAGTTGGTGGAGCAAGTGCTTGGCATGCTCAAGTGCGGCAGTGGGCGGCAGGTCGATCCACTGTAGCTCATGGACATCATCAACACCCCAGTTGGCCAACTCCAAGACTAAGGGTGTGAGGTCACTGTTTAAGACCTCTGCTTGAACATGTTGCTGCAGGGGGCGATGCTGGTGCCAAAGGCGGTAACATTTTCCCGGACCTAAACGACCTGCACGGCCGCCTCTTTGGGTGGCAGCATCTCGAGAGATAAAACTGGTCTGTAGGCGGTTCATGCCTGAACCACTGTTAAAACTGGAGTGACGATGCAGTCCTGAGTCTATAACGATAGAGACACCCTCTATGGTGAGGCTTGACTCTGCGATGTTGGTTGCTAAAACGACTTTGCGTTTTTCCCCTTTACTGATCGCTCTCTGTTGGGCTTCTTTGGACATATCACCATATAGCGGTGCGATGATGACCTCTGCGCCTACATACTCTTGCAAGGATCTTTGTACTTGCATGATCTCTTTGACTCCGGGGAGAAAGGCGAGAATACTGCCCTTGTCATTTTGAAGGGATGCTTTGATCTGCTTTGTCATTAGTTTGGGCAGATCTCTTGGTGATGGGTGGGTGGTACTGCTGTCAAGAAAGTACTCTTCTACCGGAAAACTTTTTCCCAAACTCGAGATGAGTGGTGCATCATCTAGCAGTTGAGAGATGGCTTCAGTGTTGAGGGTCGCTGACATGACCATGATCTTAAGGTCTTCACGAAGTAGTGCCTGCGACTGCAGACTCAGTGCCAAAGCGAGATCTCCATGGAGGTTACGTTCATGAAACTCATCAAAAATGACCATAGCTACGTTTTCAAGAGCCGGATCACTTTGTAACATACGGGTTAAGATACCTTCGGTGACGACGATGATCTTACTCTGCTTGCTGACACAACGCTCTGCACGTATCTGGTACCCTATGGTTTGCCCCACTTCTTCACCCAAAAGAGAGGCCATTCTCATTGCAGCATTCCGTGTGGCCAAACGGCGTGGTTCCAGCATAATGATCGCTTTGTCCTCTAACCATGGGGCTTGTAAAAGAGCTAAGGGGACCATGGTGGTCTTACCCGCACCTGGTGGGGCTTCCAATACAAGACGGTTGTGGTGTTGCAGTGTTGAAATGATATTGGGCAGGACATCATGGATGGGTAGTTTTTGCATGGCATATTATAGTTGAAAAAAAGTATGAGTCCAATATTGAGGAAGTGACAAGATGAAGAGAGGCGCTGGGTACCTCTTGCTATCTCTTGGGATTAAGGAGATAGAAGCTCTCTATAGTGGTACTGTTTTACTTTCAACACGCTCTTGGAGCTCTTTGCTCAGTTTTGGGAAGAAGTCGATACCAAGTCTGTTTTCTAGATTATCTACGGTCGTTCGGTACGCTTTCATCTTTTTATAGTCTATCGGCTTGTTGGGAACGATCCATGCCCACATTTTAGGACCATCTACCGTGTCAGGTGCATAGACTGCTTTGTAGTAGTGGGTAGGAACAGCAACCTGATGGCGACCAATACGTTCAAGCTTTATGTTCTTTTCTTCAAGAAAAGCGACGCCAGTGACCACGATCACTTTGTTATAGACATTGGCAAGTTCACGAACACCACGCTCCAGATAGACCCAGGCGTGACGGTTGAGTTTATAGTCTTGAGGTGCGATGTTGGACATGACAAAGGTCTCATGAGAAGCGAAGTGCTCACTGTTCATGTCTTCAAAAGGCACCAGTTGACTACGATCTTGAGTAGTGTAGGCATAGTCGCTTGAGGTTGCACGGTGTTTTCGCTCTAAAGCATAGTCTCTATGATAACGAAAACCTTCCAGCTCTATACGCTGGGTATCCACTTTTTTATTGAGATGCTCAACAGCCCAGAGGGGTGTTTTGGTGTCAAATGAGTAACCGATGACAAAGGTTTTTTTACAAAGTACCTTGTCAACATTTTGAGTAGGGAAACCTTCGGGATAGAGTGTGCTACAATCACTTGCAAAAACAAGAGAAAATAGAGTTAAGAGAGTCAAAATAGATCTAAACAAAAGATACCTTCAATAATTTTTATGGAACAATACAGTTTAAAACCGTCAAGTCAACTATAATACTCTCTATAGATAATAAATTATAATAATATGTTTCAAAAAATTACACTATATTTAGGTGGAAATATTAAAAAACATGAAAAAGAGTGCGCATGCCAAAAACAGCTCAAAAACGTTTACATCCTAGAAATCTGCATAATGGACGTTACGACTTCCCTACATTGATCAAAAAGAGTCCACAACTTGAACCTTTTGTTTATACCAACACTTATGGAGACCTCTCCATAGATTTTTCAGATCCACTTGCTGTTTTAAGTCTGAATCGCGCCTTGTTGTCATATTTTTATGGTGTTATACACTGGAGTGTTCCTAAGGGCTATCTCTGTCCACCCATCCCCGGACGGGTAGACTACATACACTATATGGCAGACCTTCTTGCTCGGAGTTTTGGAGGTGTTGTTCCTACCGGAAGTCAGGTTAGAGGCTTGGACATCGGTGTGGGCGCCAACTGTATCTATCCTTTGGTAGCCGCAGCGATCTATGGTTGGCGTTTTGTTGGCTCGGACATTGATGCAGTCTCGGTAAGGTCTGCCAAGGAGATCGTGACTAAAAACATATCACTTCAAAACAAAATAGAGATAAAAAAACAGGAGAACCCTGAGTATATCTTTAAAAACATCATCACTAAAACAGACCGTTTTGATTTTACACTTTGTAATCCTCCCTTTCATAGATCGTCAGAAGATGCACAAAAAGGTACTCAGAGAAAAAATAGAAATCTTCATCAAGAACGCGCTAAAAAAGGTGCGCTGAACTTTGGTGGTAAGTCCAATGAACTATGGTGCGAAGGCGGGGAGGTCGCTTTTGTTCGAAAGATGATCAACGAGTCGAAAATACAGGCTAAAAAGGTCTTCTGGTTTTCAACACTTGTCTCTAAAAAAGAGAGTCTTAGTGCCATCTATAAGGCTTTAAAGGGTGTTGGTGCTTTAGAAGTGGAGACCATAGAGATGCAACAGGGTCAAAAAGTGACCCGTATCGTCTGTTGGACATTTTTAAGCAAGGTCCAACAAAAAGAGTGGGCACAACGGCGCTGGTCGAGATAAAGCTTACTTCTTAGGCATTGTGATCACGAAGTAGTCTCCATCAACACTGTGGTCGATCTTCTCCTCTTTGACATCCTTAGGTACTGGGTAGGATTGGAAAAAGTATTGTGAGCTGGAGAAGTACCCATTTTTGTCCTTGTGCTCGGTCTTCATCTGCATCTCTAGCGTAACAACATGGTCTTTAATGGTAAAGTTGATGTTTTTGGCCTCGGCACCATTGAGCTTGACTCTGTTGATGTAGGCATCTTTGGTCTCTTCAAAAAGTGGCTTGACCTTATAAAGCTCAGGGTGTTTACTTTTTGCAGCTTTTAAAAAAGTGTTACGCTTTTCCAACTCTTTTACGGCCTCTTTATACTCTTTTATAAGGACTTGATTGTGAACCAACTCTTCATTAAGATGTGGGATCACGGTAGAAGCAGACAGTGAAAGTTGCAGTGCAGTGACAGTCATAAGTGTTGTAGTTACTAGTTTGTTAAACATGATAGTTCCTTTGTTATTAAAATGTAAGGGTAAGTCTAAAAAGCCGATCGCAGTGTTGCAAAAGGCTCTTGAATTAAGATAGGACCATTTACTCAGTGAGAGTCATATAGGATCACTCAAAGATACAGTCTCTATAAACGATAAGAGTGTTAGAATTACCCTTGACAAAATTGTAAAATTTTTTGGTAAATATTTTGTAAATAATTGGGTGATTGGTTTGTTGACAATTAGGTAAAATATCTTAAAGTCAAAATATTTTGATAAATACAACACTATGATAAAAGGAAAAAAATGGCTGCTGGTTTCTTTGCAGTATTTGACGATATAGCGGCACTTTTAGATGATGCTGCGATGATGAGTAAAGTCGCAGCTAAAAAGACAGCAGGTGTCTTGGGTGATGATCTGGCGGTAGGTGCGGAGAAGGCCTCAGGTTTTGCCTCCTCTCGAGAACTTCCTGTACTGTGGGCCATCACTAAAGGTTCCTTTCGTAACAAACTTATTATCTTGCCGGTAGCGTTTGTGTTGAGTGCCTTTGCCTCTTGGGCTATTGTGCCTATTTTGATGTTGGGAGGACTCTACCTGGCATTTGAAGGTGCTGAGAAGATCTTTGAGTTTTTTGCAGGACACAGAGTAGAAGATGAAGTGACAGAGCAACATAGCGATGAGGAGATCCTAGCCATAGAAAAAGAGAAGGTCAAGTCTGCCATTTTGACGGATTTTATACTCTCTATAGAGATCATTATTATCGCTTTAGGAAGTGTGGTCGATAAAACGCTGCCCATACAGATCATCGTAGTGACCTTTATAGCCTTTTTGGCGACCATCGGAGTGTATGGTTTTGTGGCACTTTTAGTGCGTATGGATGATGCAGGGTTTAAGCTTATTGAGATGGCTGAGGGTGAAGATAACTTGCTTAAAAAAGTTGGGAGTGCTTTAGTGGTGGCCTTACCCAAAGTAATCAAACTTTTAACGGTAGTGGGTACATTGGCCATGCTTTTGGTGGCAGGGGGTATTTATGTTCACAACATTCATCAGCTTCATGAAGCCCTCCACTTTATGCCAAGTCTACTTGCAGAAGTGATGGTTGGGTTGGTTCTTGGTATGGTGGTCTTGTTGTTTGAAAAACTTTTTATGAAGATCAAAAACAGCTTTGTTAAGCAAGACTCTTAAAGCGTAATATCCATTAAGTTCAAGATCTCTAATGTCTTGGTCACATCATAGATGGCACTATGATACTTCTCATCATCAAAGTCTATGTTGTAAAAAGCACAGGTCTCTACGAGCTTTGGATTTTTTATGTTACCTTTGGTGTTTAGTGCCTGGACGATCTTTTTGTTCTTTTTCATGGTGCAAAAGTGTCTTTTAAAAGAGACAAGGTCTCCCAAATGGCGCAGTTCGAAAGAGATGTTGTGGGCTACGAGTGTATTTGTTTCTTTACAAAACGTAACGAAGTCATCATCCTCTTCAAAAAACTCAGCATAATCTGCATTATCTCGAAGTTTTTCAATGCGCTCAGGTGACAGCTTGTGGACAGCCAAAGCGTGAGGATTGACCTCGTAGTCTGAGCGATAATAACGATGGAAAGTGTCTTCTATGACATAAGTGTCATCCACGTTTTTGACACGAAACGCTGCCACTTCGATAACGTCATGTACATGTGAGGAATTTGTCTCAAAATCTAAAACAATCATATCTTAGTCGCTAGCCTGCTCATCTGCAGAACGTGCTGCGTCTTTTTTGTCTGTGTTCTCTGCTGCTTTTCGCTTCTTTTTACGATGACGTGGCTTCTTTTTTTTCTCTTTAATCGGTTGAGGTGTTATGTCTGATTCCGGTGTTGGTACAAATCCTTCGATTGTCTCCTCCGCGATCTCGTGTCGCATCACTCTCTCAATGTCAAGGAGTTCGACCTCTTGTTCTTCACTGAGTAAAGCGATCGCTTCACCGCGTTCGTTCAGACAATCCATACGGTTGAGATAGTATTGCGGTTCGCTCGGTAGGTCATGACTGATGAGGTGAGAGATGTTAGTGAGCTCGAGTGATTTGAGGATCATGTCAGTGGTAATAAGAACAGCAATCTCACCATCTTCAAAAGCCTTGGCAGACACTTCGTTTACCTCTGCTCTTTTACTGCCATGTAGCGAGGCAGTTTTGATCAGTTGCTTGTTAAGATAAACACTCAAGTTGTCTGCTTCGCGTTTGGTCTTAGTGATGACAACAGCGTGCAGCTCTTCGATATTTTTGAGAATGTGTACAAGAATATCTCTCTTGTCTCTGCTGTTGACAAGGTGAAGTTTCTGTTTGGTGCGTTGTGCAACACTTATGGGGTCATAGTAGATTTTTTCTGTTGGTTGTTGGGTTTGCTCAGACATGGTAGGTGTTCCTTAAAAGTATGAGAGAATTATAGCGCAAGAGAGTAGATGTAGCACTAATCTATTTGTAGTCGAAAACTTGTATAATACCGCATGCAAAATTTACCCTTAGACAATATATTTATCCCCTCTAAAGTCCCTTCAAAAAAGATCATGATCATCATGCATGGTCGTGGCGACTCTTCAGAGGGTTTCACCATGCTTCCTGACTTCATTAACATCAATGAGATGAACTACCTGCTTCTTGATGCACCGTTTGAGTACTTTACAGGACTTTCATGGTACCAACTCCCACCGGACCAACTCCCCGGTATTAAACACTCTAGTCAGCTTTTAACGGAAGTACTTGATACTCTTTTTAAAGAGGAATACAACGCGCAAGAGAGCTTTCTTTTTGGCTTCTCTCAGGGTGCACTGCTTACCTTTGAGTTTGGGGCACGTTACCACAGAGAACTTGCCGGCTATATCGCAGTCAGTGGTTACATCTATGATGCGGAGCATCTCTTGGCTGAGATGAACCCCGACCTCTTAGAAGCCAACTGGCTCTGTACCCATGGGACGTACGACAACGTCCTTCCTTTTGAGACGACCAAGTCTCAGATCCAGATCTTGCAAGAGGGTGGCCTTAATGTTGAGTTTAAGGCATATGAAAAAGACCACAGTATTGACCGTGAAGAGCTGGAATACATCGCTTCTTGGATGAAAAAGATCTTGGATAAAGATATAATATAGAAGATATAAACGGAGAAATACATGCCTCATTCCATCATAGACGATCTTAATGACCGTTATACCTGTAAAAAGTATGACCCGTCTAAAAGAGTACCCCAAAAAGATCTTGAGGTACTCTATGAAGCGATGCGTCTCTCGGCCTCTTCCATAAACTCTCAGCCCTGGAAGTTTATAGTGATAGAGAGTTATGAGGCCAAGCAGCGTATGTACAACACCTTTGCAAACAAGTACCAATTTAATCAACAACATATTTTAGAAAGTTCGCAAGTCATATTATTTGCACATAACCCACACTATAACCGTGAAGATTATGCCCGTGTTGTGGACAAGGGCATAGAAGACGGCAGAACAAAAAGTGAGGAGAGAGCGCAGGCTTTTGGCAGTTTTGTCTTTGCCGAGATGAATACAGATGAGCAGGGTGATACCAGCGCATGGACCAAGGCGCAGCTCTATCTTGCTTTGGGCAACACTCTGCATACACTGGCACGTCTGAAGATCGATTCGACCTGCCTTGAGGGGATAGACTCTGCGTTGGTGGAAGAAGCGTTCAAAGAAGAACTTGAGGGCTACAAGTGCCCTGTCGCTCTGGCCATAGGCTATCATCATGAAACAGAAGACTTTAACGCCAGACTTCCCAAAACACGTTTGAGTCCGGAGAATATTTTTGTACATGTGTAAAAGGCAGTAGATGGGTATTTTTGCATTACAGTCGCCTGCAGGCGGTTTTTTGGATGAAGATATGGAACATTTCAACAAAGCATTTGATGACTGGTGTGTGCAGTTTGAGAGTTTTGAAGATGCTCTTTTGATCGCTGAGACTCTGGAAAAGGGCAAGGGGGTAGAGATCGTAGAGATCACGCCATTGAGTTATCCCAAATACTTTTTTCACAACTTACAGGGAAATATCCATGCGACCAGACAGCTTGAAGACAAGATCATCTGTATTGTCGAACCCTCCATGGGTGCCAACTTCCGCATCGCTATTTGTGATCTTAAAACTAAACGTGTACGGTTGACCCAAACCCGTTATAAAAGTGCCTTAAGTGTCGAGGGGACCTTCTCAAACTTCTCTCTATCGCAAATATAGACTTAACCTTCCAAAGCCTTTAGTTTTACCTCGTAGGTCTCCATGAGTGCATCAAGTTCTGCTTGTGCCTCTTCCATGCGTTCAAACTTGACCTCGACTTCCGCCTCAAGGTCAGAAACCAGCTTGGAAAGCTCCATCACTTTAGAGTTGTCGTTGCTGCTTGATGCTTCAACAAGTTCTTGATGATACTTTTTGATCTGGGCTTCGTTTTCCATGATGAACTTCTCCGCTTTTTCGACCTCCTTACGAAGTGGAGAAGTCGCGCGAGAACGCTCTTTTGTGATGACATTTTTGAGCTTTTTGTTCTCTTTGCTCATCGGGTTGGATGTTTTCTTCTTTTTAGGTGCGCTCTCTTCAACCTCGTCCTCATCCCAACCTTTTTTCTCAAGGAACATGTCGTAACCGCCGTCAAACAACTCAGCACCATCTTTAGAGAAGATGATAAGTCGATCTGCAACACGGCGCAGCAGCTCTTCGGAGTGTGAGACGATGATAGAAGAACCCTGAAAGTTTTTAATAGCGACTGTCAAAGCTTCAATAGAGTCGATGTCGAGGTGGTGGGTAGGCTCATCGAGGAAAAGGAGGTTGGAAGGACGAGAGAGGATCTGTCCTAACATGACACGACTTTTCTCTCCACCAGAGAGCAGAGAGACCTTCTTCTCTGCACTGTCACCGCTGAACATCATGGCACCACAGATACTTCTGACACTTGCGGCCGAGAGCTTGGGGTTGGCTGCGTAGATCTCGTCCATGACATTACTTTTAGGATCCAGACGTGAGATGTTGGTCTGTCCAAAGTGCCCTGTAGCGGTCGTACCGTGATACTCTACCTTACCACTTAGCGGTGTAAGCTCTTTAGCCAGGTTGTTAAGCAGGGTAGACTTACCCACACCATTTTTACCGATAATCGCAAGACAATGACCTTTTTCGATGGTAAAAGAGATGTTTTCAAAGAGGACATTCTCAGGTGTGTAACCAAAGCTAATGTCTTGTACATCGAGTAGGACTTTAGCAGGAGTGTCTTTATACTGGAAGTCAAACTTTAAAGTACTGTCAAAACCAATGTCTTCCATACGGTCCATCTTCTCTAACTGTTTGACCTTGGATTGTGCAAGTGCTGCTGTCGATGCACGTGCTTTGTTTTTAGCAATAAATTCTTCAAGCTCTTTGACCTTTTTGTCCTGAGAGACCTTCTGCTTGGCATAAAGTTCTTCATTCTCTTTAAGTTGGTCATAAAACCTGTGGGTATCTCCCTGGATCAAGAAGAGGTCACGACGGATGATACCCATGGTGTGGTTACAGACACCATCCATAAAGTCACGGTCGTGTGTGACAAGAAGGACTTCCCCTTGAAAGGCACGCAAGAAACTCTTTAACCAGCGAAGAGAGAGAATGTCAAGGTAGTTGGTAGGCTCATCAAGAAGGAGTAAGTTAGGCTCAGTCACTAAGAGCTTGGCAAGGTTGATGCGGATCTGGTATCCACCGGAAAAGTCAAGGGGGTCTCTGTCTAGGTCCTTTTGTGTAAAACCAAGGCCAAAAAGGATCTTTTCAACCCTGTAGGTGTCCCATTTCATCTCTTCATCCAAGGCAAGTGCTGCCTCTTCACGAACTGTCTTTTCAGTAAAAATAAGATGCTGACGAAGTGCACCGATCTTATAGTTTTTTGGGATGATGACCTGACCTTCACTTGGTTCCTCTTCACCGAGGATAAGCTTAAACATCGTGGATTTACCACTACCGTTACGACCGACAAGGCCCATTTTGTTACCTGGGTTGAGTTTGAAAGTGAGGTTATTGAAAAGTTCTTGGCTGCCGTAGGATTTGGAGACGTTGGAAAATTGTATCATGAGAATCTTTTTTTAGCGTATTTTAGCCAATTTTGACTAAGTGGACGCTCTGAGTTAAATTTGACCCTTCATTAGGTAAAATGCATTAAAAAGATATTTATGCAAACATTAGAAGATTTAAAAGCCGGAAGACTCCAGGGGATCAAGCGTCTGAAACTTTCAGAGTCACTGCGAAGTTTTCCTGAAGAGATCTTTTCACTTTCAGAAAGTTTAGAGATCTTGGACTTGAGTGATAACCTCTTAAGTACTCTGCCTGATCTCTCTGCACTCAAAAACCTCAAGATCGCTTTCTTCTCGTTTAACAACTTTACGGAAGTTCCTAAAGCTTTTAAAAAATGTGAAAATCTTTACATGTTGGGTCTAAAGGGAAATGCCATTGCAGTTTTTGAAGAGGATGTTTTACCTCTGAGCATAAGCTGGCTTATTTTGACAGACAACCGTCTTACTGCCTTACCGCGTTCTATAGGTCAGTTGACAAAGATGCGTAAGTTTCCTCTAGCAGGAAACCGTCTCACCGAGTTACCAAAAGAGATGGCCGCATTAAGGGAACTTGAACTTATAAGGCTCTCTGCCAACGTACTGAGAGAGATGCCCTCTTGGTTGTTGGAACTTCCCAAACTCTCCTGGCTCGCTTTTTCCGGAAACCCATGTGTGGAGGAGGTGGACTCACAACTGCATGAACTTGAGTATGAAAGTTTGGAGATGCATGAGATGCTGGGTGAAGGTGCCTCAGGTGAGATCTATAAAGGCTATCATAAAGAGTCAGAAAAAGAGGTGGCGGTCAAGATCTTTAAGGGGGAGATGACAAGTGACGGTTATGCACATGACGAGATGAATGCCTATATGAGTACAGGAGAACATCCCCATCTCATCTCTGTACACGCACGTATCAGAGGTAATGCGCCTTTAGGTCTTGTTTTAGAACTCATTCCATCATCTTATGAAAATCTGGGGCTGCCTCCGAGTTTTGAGACCTGTACACGAGACACCTTTGTGGCAGAGACAGTTTTTGATCTTGAGACCATCTACAGCGTGGCGCGCGCCATACTCTCAGCAGCCGAACATCTTCACCAAAGAGGTATTATGCATGGAGACCTTTATGCTCATAATATTTTGATCAACAGAGCGGATGAACACTGCTATTTTGGAGATTTTGGAGCAGCGACCTTTTATGACAAAAGCAATCCTCTTTATGAAAAGATCGAAGTGCGTGCCTTTGGTTGTCTGCTTGAAGACCTTTTAGCGCAGTGTCCTGATAAAGAGCGTGAAGCTTATGAGTATCTTGAACGTTTGGCTCAAGAGTGTATGGATGCAGAGGTAGCCAACCGCCCTCTGTTTAAAGAGATCGTTTTATAAAGACTTTATAGCGGCCTTAGCTTTTAAAGATAACTTTGAAGTTTGATCAATGTTGCCAGTAGCAGGGCGCCTTTGTCCATCTTGCCACTCGACTTCATCTTGAGCTCGTTTTCTAGGAGCAATGTGAGTATGGAGTCATACTGGTGTTGCTTAAAACGAATACTCTGCTGGGCACGTTCTTGTTCTATTTTTTGTGGCAGTTTATAACCCAGAACTGCGCGAGAATCTGCAATACCATTGATCTTGATGTTGGCATAAAAGAGATAAAGTTGGGTCACAAAACTGCTGATAGCTGTAACGATTCGAATCTCATCTTCACCACTCTCCAAGACATGATGCAACTCATCACGAAAATCTTTTTTAGCAAGCAGGTGGTTGATAAACTGGTCGATCTTGACCTCACCAACACCATAGACAAGGGCGTCAATGTCTTTAGAAGTTACAGGACGTCCTAAGATCTGAAGTTTACTCAGTTCGTTAAAGGCCAGACCCAAGTCACCGTTTTGTGACTCTATAAGATGTGTGGCGCTATAGCCGTCTAGCTGTACATTGAGACGTTGGGCCTCTTGGAGCAGCATGGTCTTGGCTTCGTTTGCGTAGGGGTGGAACATGCGTACTTCTATGCCCCCGGACTTTTTGTTAAAGGCCTTGTTCGATGTCTTCATATCTGTACCATAATAGGCATACAAAAAGGTGTTGTCAGGGTTTTTTTTGACCATCTCGAGTAAGATGTCAAGCTCTCGTTTAGGGACTTTTTTCTCATTTTTGATGATCAGTAGGTTTTGGTCGCCAAAGAGTGACCCTTGAGAGAGGTGGGCCTTTGCAGCATTGAAGTCATACTCATCATGGTAGAGGTTTAAGAGATTGGCATCTTTGATCTGAGCAAAGATCTTAAGATAATGGTCGATGAGAAAATGACTCTCACCATATAGCATGATGGCTGAGATCTTTGTGCCACTGCGTATAAGGTTGTCTAACTCTTTTCGGTACATCAGACCAGCTCCATAGGGTCTTCGTCGAGTTTCTTGACCAAAGAGGCATGGATCCGTGCTGTAGCGATGTCCACATTGTCGATACGTAAGATGATATCATCAAACAGGGTCACAGAGCTGCTGACACTGAGGTTGACTTCGGCTCCTTGTATAGGCTCAAGGATCTGTGCAGTATAGCTTGGATCCGTACTGTTGACACGTGCCTTGAACTCTTGGTTAATGTTCTCTGCTGCCCATCTTGCAAACTTACGCTGCATAAAACGGATCTCTATGGAAGAGGCTTCGCGTTCCTTTTCACTAATACTGAAACAGAGGGCGTCGATGTTACGCAAGACGTAAGAACTCTCTTCGGTGTCATGGGCCAAAAGGGCTTTTAGATGACGGTGAACGATGAGGTCAGAGTAGCGGCGTATGGGTGAGGTAAAGTGGGTATAAGCATCAAACCCCAAACCAAAGTGACCGACGTTCTCCGGGGCATAACGGGCCTGCATCTGGGCACGAATGATCAGGGTGTCGACCTCACTGATCAGACCGCGTTTGGCAGCTTCGGCCTGTATGAAGTCTATGGTCTCTTTCATCGACTCTTTAGGCTCGACGATGATACCGATACCGGCCAACTCTTGGTAGAGGTTTTGCAGCTTGGCAGGGCTTGACTGCTCATGGATACGAAAAACTCCATGGTTATAACGTGCTGCCGCTGCTTTGTTGGCAAGTAACATACAGTCCTCAATTAGGCCATGTGAAGGGGTCTCCTCACTGGTTGTTGTGGCTATCAGTCTCTGCTGTTCATCAAGCTGCATACTCAGCTCTTCAGAGTGGAAGTCATAACCCACTTTCAAACGCTCTTCACGCAGAGCATCAGTCAGTGTTCTCAGTTTCAAAAGGTTGGCTAAGACGGCCTCTTCATCACTACTCTTGGCTTTGAGATCTCCTTCAAAAAAGGCATCGATCTCCTCATAGTTAAAACGTCTTTTGGAGTGGATGATCGCTTCATAGAGTTCGGTATGGACTACCTTGGTCCCTTCCATATGTAACTCAAAGACAAAAGCAAGTCGATCGACATGTGCCTGCAGTGAACAGAGGGTCTCAGAGAGCTGACGGGGCAGCATTGGGATAGAACGGTGTGGCAAATAGATAGAAAAACTGCGGTAGATCGCCTCAGCATCTATGGGACCAAAAGGTTCAACGTAGGCACTGACATCGGCAATGGCAACATAGAGTATGTTCTTCTCGGGAAGATAGCAGATAGCGTCATCAAAATCTTTTGCTGTAACGGGGTCAATGGTACAAAAAGGAAGTGCTCTGAGGTCTTTACGATCAGGGTAGAGGGTGGCATCTACATTTTTGTCAAAACTCTGGGCAAGGGCTAAGACATCATCTTCAAAATCATCATGTTTGTTAAACTGTGCGAGTACGATCTTCTCATCGACCAGTGGGTCGCTGATGTTGCCAAGCATCTCCATGATGGTGCCATCTTGGTTGTTAACTTTGACCAAGTCACCCTCTTTATAGACCTCTAGAGACTCAGTGGAAAGTTCAATACCGGCAGGGTGACCGGTACGGATGTCCACAAAACCTTTTTGCTGCTCTTTACTCTGGAGTATAGCGACACTGTAACTCTCTGCCTTGCCAATGACTTCGACCACTTTAGCGCTCGGTCCGCCACGTTTTCCCAGCAGGCGCTGCGCGATTACAAGGTCACCATGTTTGGCTCCGTTTAGGGAGTGCTCATCTATAAACAAGTCACGAACATTGGCGCCAACCACTTGAAGATAGGCAGAGGTTGCCTGTGTCATCATAATGGTTCCTGCGCGATATTTGGAAGGGAGCCTGTAAAGCTTGTCTTCTTTGAGCAGGTACCCCTGTGCCATCCACTGCTGGACATGCTCCATCTCTTCTGGTGTGATATCTTGAGCATAAAGTCCAAGTGTAAGTCGAATTAAAAGGTTTTTCACGTGGTAAAATATCCCTATTTATTTATTTGATGTATTATAACTAACAATAGGGCATCTCTAAAAACCTTCACTAAAGATAGATGAGGTTTTTAGAGGTACCCGATAGATTTCTAAGGACAAAAAATGAAAATTCTCTTGGCGTTACTGACCGCATTGACCTTGATGGCAAGCAATGATTATGCACGTATGAAGATCGCTTTTGAAAAAGGTGATATCAACCGTGCTGTAACCTATGCACGTACCAATGCTATGCGCGGGGACCTCAATGCTATGTATGACTTGGGTCTGCTTTATTATGCAAAAGGTGATATGAAAAATGCGATGGTCTGGTTAGACCGTTCTGTACGTAATGGCGGTAAAGGAGAGATGGGTGTGAGTCTGTTGCTCTTTTCCAACAGTACTAACAGAGATGGCTATATGAAAGCACAGGAGTCTTTGATCAATGCACCTAAAAGTGAACTTCGAGATGCTTTGATGGCGGTGAGTAAAGATCTTTATGCCAACCGACGTGACGCAACAGCCAAGGACTATCTGCTTTTGGGAGAACTTTTTTCTACTGACAAGATCATTCGTCCAGACATGAGAACCGCACTTTTTTTGATCAACCAGGCCGCGAAGATGGGAGATCCAAAAGCTTTAGAACTTATGGGAGATGCTTACTGGAGGAGCAGTTATACCCAAGGTACTATGATCGTTGCGCCTCAAACAGGAAATGGTGTGGAGATTGCGCTTGAGTATTATGCGCAAGCTGTTCAAAAAGGAAACTTGGACGCTATGGCAAAAATGGGGAAACTCTACATTATGGCACCATGGCCTGTTCACAACGTGCGGCAGGGGGTACGTTGGATCTTGGAGTCTGCAAACCAGGGAAGCACCTTGGGGGCAAAGATGGCAGCTGAACTTTATATGCAGGGTCAAGGGGTTCGTCCTAATCGTGTTCTTACCTTAAAATGGTACCAAAAAGCAACATCTCTTTGCGAGGTGAACCAGACGCTTTCACAACTGTATCTGCGTTCAGGAGACCAAAAAAGTGCCAAAGAATATGCTGATGCTTTTAAAAAATGTTCTGAGAAAGTGGGTGAAGCTCAGAGTTATCATTTACTTTTTGAGCCATTTGAGTAGGGTAAACCTTTTCTATGATAGAATCCTGTTTCACAAATTAAACAGGTAGGAACCATGAATAACGAAGCGATCTTAAAACAGTTAGGCTATGCACCCAATGAGGCCCTTTTAAGTCAGGTAGAACGTATTATCAGTAATACAAAGGCATTTGACAAAATCCAAAAGCATATGTTGGATCTGCATGAACATCTCAAAGTCGATGACTCTCATGTTGCGATGTCAAACAGTGAAGACTATTTCAAAATTAAGATCGAAGCACCAAGTCCTGAACGTCTAGAAGAAGCTATGGAAAAAGTAGACCATTTTGCAGACAAGTACAAGGTCGAGTTGAAGCAGGTCGCTGAAAAAAACACATATTACATCATAGGGTTCAACAAGTAAGTTGAAAGTCGAACCTATCACTCAAGAGGGCTATGACCTTCTTACCAGAGAGTTTAAGTATTTGGTAGAAGTTGAAAAGCCCAAGGTCTCTCGTGAAAAAGAGATTGCCGCAGCTCTTGGTGATCGCAGCGAAAATGCTGATTATCATGCTGCCAAAGAGAAACTCCGCCACATCGACAAAAGACTCTTCTTCTTAAATGCTCTTCTACAAAAAACACAGATCATTGACCCTGCTGCACTGGACCATTCTCGTATGCACTTTGGTGCGACGATCACGCTGCTTGAGCTTGACAGTGATGAAGAAGTCACCTACACCATCTGCGGTACTTATGAAAGCGAGCCTGAAAATGGTCTTATCACTGTGCATGCGCCTCTCTCTAAAAAGCTAATGGGTAAAAAGGTGGGAGATGAGATCAAGATCGACTTGCCAAGTGGAAAAAAAGAGTACGAAGTGATTAACATAGTATACATCGATGTATTTTCACTCAAGAAAACTATCAAAACTGAAAAAGAGTTTGGATTTAGCTAGTCTGCTCAAAAAGAGAATCTAAAGCTGTATAGTTTTTAAACATCTATTTTTACGGTAAATATCAACTACACATCTTGCTTGTCTAAAATATAGACTGTAGTTACTACTAACACTATTATCAACCATAATATTGTATAAAAAATAAACATTCTATTGCTTTTTTTATTGATATATGTCAATTTCTACTCTATTATAGACATTATAAAATGGTGTTATTAATTACTATAAGGAGATAGACA
>WGDB01000073.1 GCA_015493495.1 Helicobacteraceae bacterium
GTTCAAAGTGACCCAGCTTTAGAACGCCTTTTTTATAAATCTCTCTTTTTTAAAGTTATGCCACCTAAGGGGCAGAACTTCTTTTTGAAATTTCCTATTATTACATCGTAAATAAAAATTATGAAGACCTACAGGTCAGAAGGAGTTTATGATGTTAGTAACAAGATATAACCAAAATAATCCCATAAAAGATCTCAGAAGAAGTTTTGATCTCTTTAACAGTATGTTAAATGAATTTAACACAGCAAGCCCAGAGACAGTAAACCATGACTTTGTTCCTGCTATTAACACCAGAGAAGGGGAGTATGCTTACCATGTAGAGGTAGATCTTCCTGGAATCAGTAAAGAGGACATTGAGATCAAGGTAGAAGACAACACCCTTGTCATCTCTGGAGAGCGCAAGGTGAAAGAGGAAATCAAGGAGGAGAATTACTACAAGGTAGAGAGCCGTTTTGGTACTTTCTCGCGCTCATTTAGCCTGCCAGAAGAGGCAGATATAGAGAACATTCATGCGGAATCTACAGATGGAGTTCTTGAAGTCGTTGTTCCAAAACTGGAATCAGCAAAGATTGATAAAGTCAAAAAAGTAGCAATTAGTTAAGGAGGCTGTGATGGATATTGTAAAAACAACTAAAAAATTGGGCAATGAGATCGAAAAAGGTGTTGAAGTCGTCTCTAACAAGGTGACAGAGACTTTTGATAACTTGGCAAGTCATCTTCCATTTTCCAACCTCGCGAAAAAAGAGGACAGCACCTTTCATGTAGAGGTGGACCTTCCAGGGGTTAAAAAGGAGGAGATCGATGTCAAGGTTGAAGATGATGTTTTGGTCGTCTCGGCTGTGCGCCATTACAAAAATGAGGTGAAAGAAGATGATTATTACATCAGCGAAAGCGCCTTTGGTAAGCTTGAACGCCGTTTTGTACTGCCTGAGAACATCGACAGTGAGAGCATTAATGCCTCTTATGAAAACGGACGTCTTGAGATAGAGCTTCAAAAGACTAAAAAAGCGAAACCAAGAAGTATTAGTATCAAATAATAAGCAAGATTTGTTTATCATCTCTGTATGGATAAACAGATCACTCATGAGAACTCCCAAAAACTTATATTGAGCGAGGTGCGTCAGCGCACACTCGTCTCCCAGCATCAAAAAGATCTCTATTTTAAAAAAGGTGCAGACCCGCTTTCAAGTGTAGACACCCAAAACTACTTTTATTTTGTTATAGATGGCAAGATCAAGATCTACGATATAGATCTCACAACCGCCAAAACACAGACACTCTACATGCTCACTCACGGTGATATGTTTGATGTTGTCTCCCTTCTTGATGCGCAACCCAACAACTATGTCTCTGAGGTCTTGGAAGATGCCCATCTAATACAAGTACCTCTCGCTGATATACAAAAACTCATACAAGACGATGCAAAATTTCGACAATATTTTTACAGTTATCTGGCGCAACAACTCCGCAGTATGGAGCAGTTGGCCGTGTCACTCTCTTTTTATGATGTTTATCAGCGTGTTATTCAGCTTTTTGCACGTTTTACAGAGATGCGAGAGGGACAGCCTGTTTTGAAGGTCATAGACAATGTCAGTCATGAAGAGATCGCTGCCATGGTCGGTTCGGTGCGTAAAGTGGTTAACCGCAGTCTTCAAAACCTTAAAAAAGATGGCATTATAGATGTTTCGAGAAAAAAGATCCAGATCCGTAATTTTCAAAAACTTTTAGACAAATTACCACTATAAAAGGAAGTAGAGTTGACAACCGTAATTATGCTTTTTATCCTGCCTCTTGGCATCATTCTCTACTTCTTTGATAAAAAGACCTATAGAGCAAATATAGAGACCTTTAATGCTTATGTTGAGAAGATCAAGGCAAGTGATCTTGAGGTCGAAGAGAAACGCTTTAAAATAGATGCTATGTATTATGAAAATGGTTACCATATCAGTGCGTATAAAGAGGGCTTACGTGTCTGTAAAAAGCACTTTAATCCAGGTGTTTTACTTATATTTTTTGGTGTAGGCAGTTATTTGGGTCCGCTGCTCTATGCCATCTACTATTTTAAACTTTTAAAACCGATCTGTCATGATATAGAGTTTAGCTAGTGATTTCCTTGTAACATTCTTTAACACTTAAGGTGCTCATTAATGCCATAGGAATATAATATATATATATGAGTAATAAAAGGATCTATTATCGAAACCTTTATCGTTTACGCCCTGGGTATCACTGCCACTACCTTTCTTCTTTACCTTTTAGGTGTTTTAGTAGCGCCTTATGCTCCGAGTGCTATTAAAAACAGCCATTTTGAGTGTGGACTGCCTGCGAGCAGTTCCAACCCTAAAAAAGCGAACTTTGGATTTTTTATGTTTGCCATCATGTTTATTATTGCCGACATGACGGGTCTTTTCTTTTCACTGTTTGTTTATGCAGATGATTTTCATGCACAAACCATAGCTGCTCTTTTTGCCTTGATCATGGCAGCAGTTATTGTGATAGCGATGCGGGAGTATAACCATGTTGAGACTGTTTGATTTTTTTGCCCATGCCAAGAGTGAAAGTGTTTGGATGGCACACTTTTGTACGGGCTGTTGTTCTTTAGAGATGGCGGCGGCAATGGGACCGCGATATGACTGGGAACGTTACGGTTATCTGCCAACACCAACGCCTAGACAGGCTGATGTACTTATTATTACTGGCTTGGTCACAAAAAAGATCTTGCCTGCACTGCTTCGTACTTACGCTCAGATGCCCGAACCAAAATATGTTTTGGCTTTAGGTGCCTGTGCTTTTGATGGGGGACCTTATAATGACTCTCTAGCCGTCATTAAAAACCCAACAGAGATCTTACCGGCAGATGCTTTTGTGGCAGGATGTCCTCCTCGTCCAGAAGCTATTGTGGCAGGGTTGGAAGAGATCAAAAAGAAGATGAAATCAGGTGAACCTAGTGCAGCAAGTCAGGGCGGACTCTGGAAAGAGATGGAGTTTTAATGCAAGACCTTAGAAAAGCACTCTCAGCACATGAGACCCTCTCCATTGAAGTATATAAAACCATGTGGCTCAAGGTCAGGATAGCGTCCGAAGACCTTTTAGCCGTAGCCCAAACCTTGAAAGATGAAGGTTTTAAAGCCATCTCAACGGTCTCTCCTACTGATTTTTTAGAGGAAGATCGTATGGAGATGAACTACTTTTTTGAGAACTATACTACCAAGCGAAACTGCTGGTTAAAGTGCGATATCCCTCGTGACATCGAAGCCTGTGAGATAGACTCGATCACACCGATGTTCCCTGGTGCCAACTGGCATGAACGTGAGGCGTACTCTATGTTTGGTGTTCGTTTTACAGGTCACCCTGACTTACGACCTATCATCGTCTCTCAAGACTTTTATGACAAGACACCGTTTCGTAAAGATTTTGACTGGGACGCACATGAGGCCAATACCGTTGAAAACATCCAGCAAATTGTGGATGCTTTTAAAGAGGAACAGGAGGTCAATGAAGAGCATCTGGATGCAAGCAGTTCGGAGATGATCTTAAACTGGGGACCAACACACCCTGCAAGTGGTCCTATCCGTCTGAAGGTTCATTGTGATGGTGAAGATATTATCAGTATTGATCCAGATATCGGGTTTGTCTGGCGGGCACTGGAGCATCTGGTCACGAAAAAGGACTTTGTCGGTGCTATTGTTGCGGTTGAGCGTCTCTGTTTTATGGATAACATCAACTCTATGGTGGGGTATTGTCAGGCCGTCGAGGAGATCGCCGATGTAGAGATCACCGAGTTTGCCAAATGGATGCGTGTGCTGCTGGGCGAAGTCTCTCGCATCTCTTCTCACGCCATGGGTATGGGCGGTTTTTACAACGCCATGGGACTGCACACGGTCGGGATGTGGAACATGGATATCCGTGAGTACTTTTTGGACTTTCTGGAGTCTTACAGCGGTGCACGTATCGCGACAGCAGCCATCGAGCCTGGCGGTGTACGTTACGGTCTGCAGATGAACATGTTAGATGAGTTGCAAAAAGCACTTGACAAGTTTGATGCGACCAAAGATGATATTAAAATGATCTTCATAAACAACCCGACCATGAAGGTTCGTGCAGCGAAAAAGGGGATCATCACCGCCAAAGAGGTGGAAGCATTTGCCCTGTGCGGTGTGGTCGCGCGTTCGAGTGGTGTCAAGATCGATGTGCGGATTGATGAACCGTATGCTGCTTATGCTCAGGTCAAGATGGACTACGTGGTGCAAAAAGAGGGCTCGGCAAAAGACAGACTCAGTACGCTGTTCGGCGAACTCGAGCAGTCTATAGACATTATCAAACAGGCCAAACGTCACATCGAGGCTGAGATAGAAAATGGAAACTTCAATCCGACCAAAGACCATATGGTCAAGGTACCCAAGAAGCTGCCTAAAGGCGAAGCCATAAGCAGGGTGGAGTGGTCACGTGGTGAAGTGCTGATGCACCTTGTTACCGATGAAAAAGCCAAATCACCTTATAGACTCAAGATGAAAGCCCCAAGTTTTAACCACACCATGATGTTAAACAAAATGTTGCAGGGCGAGACCCTCTCAGATATACCATTGATCTTTGGCAGTCTTTACATCTGCCAAGGCGATCTGGATCGATAGGAGTAGTGATGGAGACTTTGTTTAACATCGTAGTTTTTCCGGGTATGTTCTATGTCTTGGCATGGACCGTACTTCTTTTCTGGTTTTTCAGAAAGTTTATGGCGGCGCTGCATAAAAGAGTAGGGCCGAGTTTCAATGGACCGGCAGGAAGCTACCAGACCCTGTTTGACTTGAGTAAGCTATTGACCAAAGAGAGCATTACCCCTGATGGGGTTAATCCTTACCTTTTCTCTATGATGCCGCTTTTAGCGGTGATCATTGCGACCTTACCAACAGCTTTTATCCCATGGACACCTGACGTCTATGTTATCCCAACACAGTATGGTGTTCTCGCTTTGGTAGTACTCATAGGGATAGAGCCTTTTTTACTTTTTCTAACGGGTTTTGGCTCTAACAACAAGTACTCTTTTTTAGGGGGTATCCGCATTCTGACACAGATGATCTCTATGGAGACGGCATTCTTTCTTGCAGCCCTCTCTCCGGCGTTGTTGTTTGGTACGATGAGTCTGGGAGAGATCGTGGAGCAGAGCAGTTGGCTCAGTTTTCTCATACTCTTTCCCGGGTTTGTGCTCTACTTTATCGCACTGCTTGGACTGTTGGAACAGCCGCCGTTCAACATCCCTGATGCTGAACAGGAAATAGTTTACGGTTTTTATACTGAGTACAGCGGTACCAACTACTTTTTACTAAAACTGGCGGAGTTCGCTGAGTTTATGGCAGTCTTTGCTGGTGCGGCGACACTCTTTTTGGGTGCTTATAAAGGCATCTTTTTTGATGGTTATATCTTCTTCTTTTTGAAGATGCTCTTGATCGCGATGCTAATGATGACGATTCGCGCCAGTACGCCGCGTATTACGATGAAACAGATGTTAAATTTTTCATGGAGTTACCTGGTACCGTTATCACTGCTTAACATGGCATGGGTACTGATGGCCAAACACTTCATTTTAGGAGTTGGTCTATGATCTTAGAATTTATAGAAAAAGTGTATCGTGTATCAAAGGCCTTGGGGACTAAAAGCCCGGCAACTGAAGATGTGCGTGACCATCTTATGCATAAGTCAGAACGTCTCAGAGGAGAGCATCGCATAGACTATGAGACCTGTATAGGTTGTGACTCATGTAACAAGATCTGTCCTGTCTCTGCCATCACGATGAAACAGCTTCCTTTTAAAAAGCAGAACATCGTCCCTGAGGTCAACCTTGGGGTCTGTATATTTTGTGGACTGTGTGAAGATGTCTGTCCGACCAAACCTGAGAAGTCCATCGTGTTAAGTGGTGGACGTTATGACATGATCACGGGTGGTTGGCACCAAGATCAGGCTGACTTCTGGGTCAATGTCGATGTTCCCCAAAGTTACATCGACAGTCGACTTGAAGAGGAAGAAGCCGCACGTGTTAAAAAAGAGTTACTCGCCAAGAAAAAAGCTGCCGAAGCTGCACTTAAGGCCAAAGAGGCCGAAGCAGCAGATAAAACTGTTTTGAAAACTGAGGAGAAGTCATGAACATTGTCTTGTTAAGTATTGTCTTGGGCTTGGCTATTGCCAGCCTCAGTTTTAAAAAGAGTATTTCGGCATTGATCTCTTTTGCGTTGATGATGTTGGTCCTGGGACTTTACTACATCTCACTCGATGCCAAGCTCCTGGGTCTGTTTCAGATCTTTATCTACACGGGAGGTATCGGGGTTTTGATGCTTTTTGGTATTACTCTCATAGGCACAGAGTTCCCACAAACCAAAAACAACCCTTGGACGGCAGCGGTCGCACTACTCTTTTTTGGAGTGATAACGGCACTGTTCTTGTCTAGTGGTATAGAGATGTTGCCACATGAGACGCTTACACTTGTAGAAGACAAAACTTCTTTTGCCACCAATTTCAGTGATGTGGTCATCTTGTTTGCGCTGATGGGTTCAAGTCTGCTTTATGGAACGATCAAAATGATCAAAGTGTTAAACCCGAAAAGGAGAAAAGATGTTTGAGATCGATATGCTTTTTGCTTTTGCACTCTTTAGTGTCGGACTCTACGGGGTCTCTTCCAACCGTGACTTCCTGCGTATCTTCTTCTCTCTGGAGATGTTGATCAATGCGGTGATCCTGATGCTCGCCTCTAGCGCACACTACCTGGGACTGACACAAAACCTCAGTTTTGCCTATATGGTCATCGTTCTGGCCACTTTGGAAGCGGCGGTGGGGATTCTCATCTTTGCGGCTGCCAACAAGTTTACCGGGGAGATCGTTCCGGATAACTTTGCAGAGGAGGGCGGACAATGACACTAACAGTTTTACTACTGCTCCCTTTTGTCGGCGCTCTTTTGACCTTTATAGCCGGCAAGATGAAAGCCTCTTTGGCTTTTTGGCTGGCAGAAGTAATCGGTCTCATCCTCTTTGCAGCGACACTGATACTCTTTAGCAGCTATACAGAACCGATTGTCGTTAACATCACCTGGTTCAGCTTTGGTCACAACACTCTGCCTTTTGGTATCTACATCGACCATCTTTCGCTGGTGATGCTGCTTATCGCGACAGGTCTGGGTGCTCTGGACATCCATTTTGCCCATGACTATATGAAAGAGGACCCCGATCAGGCACGCTATTATGCCAAGGTACTCTTTTTTATAGGCGGGATGATCCTGCTGGTCACAGCCAAAGAGCTGACGGCACTGTTTGTGGGCTGGGAGTTTATGGGTCTCGCCAGTTATCTGCTCATCTCCTTTTGGCACCAGAACAGTGCACCGGCCGATGCCGGAGTCTCTGCCTTTTTGTACACCCGTTTTGGAGACATCTTTCTTTTTGCGGCTCTGGGTCTGCTCTTTTACTATACTGGAACGCTCGATCTGCAGAAGATCAATGCACTGGCATCCAACGGCGCGATTGACAGTGGTGTTTCGTTTGTGATCGCCATTTTCATCTTTGTAGCGGCCATCGGCAAGTCGGGACAGTTCCCGCTCTTTCCATGGCTGATGCGTGCGATGGAAGGTCCGACAACAGTTTCGGCACTGATCCACGGTGCGACCATGGTCAACAGCGGTATCTACATCGTGGCACGTATGTTCGACTTCTATGTGGCTGCCGATGCTCTGGTCATTGTAGCGGCGGTAGCGAGTCTGAGTGCTTTCATCGGCGCGAGCAGTGCACTGGTACAGTCAGAGATCAAAAAAGTCCTGGCCTACTCTACGATGTCACATCTCTCTCTGGCCTTCATAGGTCTGGGTGTAGGCTCTCTGGCAGCAGGTATGACACACCTTACCAACCACGCTGTCTTTAAAGCTTTACTCTTTCTGGGTGCAGGAGCAGTCATCATGTCGGCACACCACACCAAAGATCTGTGGAAATTTGGCGGTGCCTACAAAATGCTGACACTTGTGGCCATCTTTATGGGTATTGGAGCGCTGTCACTCAGCGGTATACCGCCACTGAGCGGCTACTTCTCCAAAGATGCTATCCTGGTTGATTCGCTTGTGAACCCTCAGACCAATGGTCTTATCTCAACCTTGACGATCATAGCAGGTCTGCTCTCTATCGCCTATATCGGCAGACTGTGGGTCTTGATCTTTGCAGGCAAACCGAGAGACAAGGCGTTGAATGAAAAGATGACGACACCTTCGAAGTTCTGGATCTCTCTGCCCTTGGGTATTATGGCGCTTGTCACCATCGTTCTGGGTTTTTTCCAAACACCGCTGGCCGAGTACATAACGGGCGAAGCGTTCGAAGAGGTGCACCTTGCCTACTTCGCGCCGCTGCTGTTGGGGACCATGGCTTTGATCGCTTTTGTCATCTACAAGTTCTACCTTGCCAACACAGAGGCCCGTGACAAACTGGCGGCACAACCTCTGATGAAAGCGCTGCATCAGCTGCTGTTCAACGGTTACTATGTTGAACGTATGATCACCTGGTTCGCTAAAAGTGTTGTGGTCGGGTTTGTGGCACGGACTATCGCCTGGCTTGAGCATCATGTCGTTGATGGTGCGGTCAACGCGACGGTGGGACTTTCGAGTGCCATCGTCGCACGTCTGAGCCAGACCCACAGTCACCGCATCTCCAACCAGGCAGGTGCGATGATGCTGGGGGCACTGCTCATCATCTCCATACTTTTGATAAAGGGGCTGTAATGGGTGCACTTTATCTCATTTTTTTACCGATCTTTCTCGCACTGCCACTCTATCTGCTAGGCAGGAACTTTGGTGTTGTCAAATACATCGCTTTGACACTTTTTGTCTATATGCTGACACAGAGTGTCGCACTCTATGGCCAACTGCCCGAAGCAGGGTACCTTGACCTCGGCAGCTACCTCTCCGTCCCGGCCTTTGACTTTGTCTTGAGTCTTCAGGTCGACAGGCTGAGTGTGATCATGCTGCTGCTCACCTCGGTGATGCTGATCCTGGTTGGACTCTCTTCGTGGCGCATGAAGATGGAAGATGCCTATTTTGCACTCCTTGTCTTCTTCAGTGGTGCCATTTTCGGTGTCTTTATGAGTACGAACTTCTTGTGGTTCTTTATCTTCTGGGAACTGACACTCATACCGATGTACTTCTTAGTCGGTATTTGGGGAGCTGAAGGGCGCATCTATGCTGCCGTGAAGTTCTTTTTGTACACCCATGTGGCATCCATGCTGATCCTGCTCGCTTTTTTCCTTATCTACAAGCAGAGTGGTACTTTTGACATGACTATGGTCAAAGAGAGTATGTTGATGACACCGGCACTTATCTGGTGGTTGATGTTTGTCGGCTTTGCTGTAAAGATGCCGCTCTTTCCGTTTCACACCTGGTTGCCCGATGCCCACGTACAGGCACCGGCTCCGGTCTCTGCCTTGTTGGCAGGTGTTTTGTTAAAAATGGGTGCTTACGCGATGATCCGTATGGTCATACTGATGATGCCTGAACAGGCTGCAGCATATGGCTGGGTGATCCTGAGTGTAGGTCTGGTCAGTCTCTTTTTTGCCGGCTTTATGGCACTTCACGAGAGCCATCTCAAAAAGATGGTGGCCTACAGCTCCATCTCTCACATGGGTCTGGTCGCCATTGCCATCAGTACGCTGAGTTTTGACGGACTCAGTGCCGCCCTGTTCGAGATGATAGGCCATGCCTTCATCATCTCGCCACTCTTTCTGATCGCCGGTTTTATACACCACAGAACAGGCAGCTGGCAGATGGGTGACATGGGTGGTCTGATGCAGCGTGCGCCGTATCTTTCGGCACTCTTTGTACTCTCAGGACTCGCGGCACTCGGACTTCCGGGGACCATGGGCTTCATCGGTGAGATCACGATCCTTATCAGTACCATTCAGGCCCATGGGGTCTGGATGATCATCATCCTGCTGGGCTCCATGCTCGCAGCCGGGTATCTTATCTACAGTTTCCGCCGTGTCATATACGGAGAGATGAGTCCGTTGATCAGAGAGAGTGACTTCAGTATGCCGAAGATGGAGTTCCTTTCACTGCTTCTCTTTGGTCTGCTTATCATCGTCTTCGGACTCTATCCTCAACCGCTTTTCGAGATGATCAATCAGGCATTTCAGAGCTATTTTAGTGCAGGAGGTCTCTCATGAGTACCTTTGTCATCCTTTTTGCAACCGCCGTTCTCTCTTTTGCCATCCGTTCACGGAGTGTGTTGAAACTTCTGGTACTTGCTGCACTGCTGGCAGCGGGTTACGCTGCTATAGATGCAGTACCTCTGGGTCTAAGCCATTTTGGAAGCGATCAGGCGATCACACTCTTTGAGATCGTCTTGTTGGTGGTCATGGCAGCGGTCGTGTTGAGTGAAGAAGAGAACATCAACATCACGCAGACACTGTTTTTGGGCGCCGCTTCTGTGGCACTGCTGGAGAGTCAGAGCTTTTTGACCTTCGTGCTGAGTTTTGAGGCGCTGAGTATTATCTCTTTTGTCCTTGTGTCCAACATCAAAAACCGAGAAGCTGCGATCGGTGCGGTAAAGATGTTCGTCTCCGGTGCTCTCGCAACAGCCCTGATCGTACTTGGAAGTGCTTTCTACCTCTTCGAAGGACATGACCTGAACGCACCGCTGCAAGAGGTTGGTGTGTATGGTACGGTAGGTCTCTGGATCATGCTTGTGGGCATCTTCTACAAGCTCACCATCGTTCCGATGCACACCTGGGCAGCCGACAGTTACGCGCAGATCAGACCCTCACATGCGGCTATACTCTCGGGTATGGTCAAAAGTGTAGCGGTAGTGGGTGTTTTTATGACCTTTATGCCATTCTTGCTGCAGCAGAATAGTTTGAACCTTCCTGTGCTTGTCATGCTGGCTCTTGTCACGATGACACTCGGTAACTTCATGGCCCTGTTTCAAAAGCAGGTCGGTAAGATATTGAGTTACTCTTCCATCGCACATGCAGGTTATATGTTGCTGGCTTTTGTTGCAGTCAAGAGTGCCTATGCACCGGTCGCCATCTTCTACATCGCGATCGCCTATATCTTCATGCAGACAGCACTTTTTATGCTGCTGGACAAGGCAGGGAAGGGCTCAAGTAGTGTGACGCTCGATGACCTTAAAGGCTTGGGTACGAAAGACAAGACAATGGCGCTACTCTTCACCGTACAGCTCTTCTCTTTGGCAGGAATCCCGCTGTTGGCAGGTTTCCTCTCCAAAGCAGTGCTGGTCTATGCCGTGGTCGATGTCGGTCTGCCGCTGGTCGCACTGGCGACCCTGCTTAACTCGGCACTCTCTGTCGCCTACTATGCCTGGATCGTCAAGCATATCTATTTTGATGAACCTGCCAAACACAGTGCTTTGGGAAGCCTGCGTGTCTCAGGCTTTGCAGCACAGGCCATACTGCTCTCAGGGACGCTCTATTTTGGTCTCTTTGCTACTACAGTTTTTGATCTTTTTGTTTAAGGAGTTAGGATGCGTTTTATCTACTTGGCGTTAGCCGCCGTATTTTTGTTGGGTTGCAGTGGTGATGACACTGCTGACAACAATAGTGCAGATCTCCCTGCCGATGACTCGAATGTGTCGCGCTATCAGCCTGAGAGTAACAGCTCATGGCAGTGGCAGCTGACAGGCACACTCAACACGACGTATGATGTCAATGTCTATGATGTTGACCTTTTTGAGACCTCCGAGTCTGACATACAGGCGCTGCACAGTGATGGCAGAAAAGTACTCTGCTACTTTAGTGGAGGCAGTTATGAAGAGTGGCGCAGTGATGCAGGAAGTTTCGATGCGTCAGTGCTGGGTAACGATCTAGACGGTTGGGCAGGAGAGAAGTGGCTGGACATCCGCAGTCCACTGCTCGAACCCATTATGAAAGCACGTCTTGACCTGGCAAAGCAAAAGGGGTGTGACGGTGTCGAGGCGGACAATGTCGATGGTTACACCAATGATACAGGATTCGCGCTCACCGGAAATGACCAGCTTCTCTACAACACCTTTCTGGCAACAGAAGCCCACAAAAGAGGTCTGGCCATAGCACTCAAAAACGACCTTGATCAGATCACAACACTCGAGCCATACTTCGACCTTATCATCAATGAACAGTGTCACGAGTACGATGAGTGCGATCTCCTACGTCCCTTCATCACAGCAAACAAACCGGTCTTTATCGCCGAGTATGCTGCAAAATATAAAACAAACACTGCCCAGCATGACGCAATGTGCAGCGCGAGCAGGGCAGAAGGTTTTAAGACCCTGATCCTGGCGATGGACCTTGATGACAGTTATCGTGACAGTTGCGATTGAATGGATAATAAGGCATAATATAATCACTTTACAAAGAAGTGTTTAGGAGGTGATATTGCATGAAGAACTATAAACCGCCATATACTATTACCTCGAAGATGCTCTCTCTGTCAACTTCTATTGGTGAGGCTCTGACAAAACTAGAATATGAAGAAAATAGAATCATTACACCACGACTTCGTAAAAAGAACCGTATAAAAACTATTGCCGGAACATTGGAAATAGAAGGTAACTTTATTGGTGAAGAGAAGATCACCGCGATGATAGAGGGTAAAAGAGTACTGGGAAGATATGAAGAGATCCTGGAAGTCGAAGGTGTTATAGAGGCTTATAAATCATTTGAAAACTACCATTACGACCATCTTGAAGATCTTTTGAATGCACATAAAATGTTGATGAAAGGTATTTTGAGAACAGCCGGTAACTTTAGAAATGTCAATGTCGGTGTGGGTAATCACGAAGGTGTATCACATGTGGCTCCTCCTCATGGGGTTGTTCCACAGTTAATGGAACAGCTTTTCGAGTGGCTTAAGACCAGTGATGAACATCTACTGATCAAAAGTTGTGTGTTTCATTACGAATTCGAATTTATACATCCATTCAGTGACGGAAATGGACGCATTGGACGACTTTGGCAAAGTGTGATCCTGTACCATTGGCGAAAAGTATTTAGTGCTGTTCCTACAGAGAGTATCATACGAGAGCATCAAGATGCGTATTATAAGGCTTTGGAAGAGGCTGGAAGTATGGGTGAATCGACACCTTTTGTCGAGTTCATGCTTGAAGTGATTTTAGAGACCGTTCAAAAGGTCGGTAATAAAGTCGGCAATAGGGTCGGTAATCTGCTTTCAGACAATCAGGAAAACATCCTCGAACTTATCAGAAAAAATCCAAAGATTTCAGCTCAAAAACTCTCAGAAAGCATCGGTATATCCAAAAGAAAGACAGAAGAGAATATCGCCAAGCTAAAACAGATGGAACTTCTGCAAAGAGTAGGTGGTACACGCGGACATTGGGAAGTCAATGATGGGGATTAAAATGAAAACGCTTTTTAAACAGATAGATCCTCTTGGTGTATGCTTATGAAAAAAACAAGTCGTAGAAGTGTTGGAGACAAGGTATTAGGCGTTTTTATCACATTGGTGATCCTGTCTTTGTTGATGTATGCTGCTCACTATGTTGGGTTACTTTGGTACATTGCTGTGTTCTTTTTAGGTTTCGGTGGAGTAGTCTTGCTTGTGGCTTTATCATGGATACTTGATTGTAGAAATAAAAGTGGCTGTTTTAGCGGAGTAATCTTGGCTTTTCCTGTTCTGTTTATACCTTTAGGAGCAGTAATGCTGCTTGTAGACTATCTTTTGACGTGAGTATGGAAAAAATAGTTGTCTTTATATGTTGAACAGAAGGTGTCGGGCGAACCTTATACTTATTGGTAGGTGTTTGTATAATAGTGCAGAAGTAAAAAGGGATGGTTTCTAATCTAATTTAGCTAAAATAAGTAATCTTATTTTATAGGGATAGTTTTGACATTAGAGAGCCTTGATATGAAACAGAAAAAGCTGCAAGAGTTGCAACAGATACTTCCAGAACTCTTTGAAGATGGAGAGATCGTTCCCGATAAACTCTATGATATTTTTGAAGATCGTACGAGTGCAGCGACTGAGCACTACAGTTTCACTTGGAACGGCAAACGTGATTGCTATAGAACCATTCGAGAGAAGACTAATGCTACTCTAAAGGTAGATGAAGACAAAACCATACCTAATGGGGACAATGTTTTCATAGAGGGTGACAACCTGGAAGTGCTTAAACTTTTACAGCTCTCTTACCACAAAAAAGTCAAGATGATTTATATCGATCCTCCTTACAACAAAGACAAGGACTTCGTCTACTCTGACACTTGGGGCGACACCATACAAAACTACCTCATACAGACAGACCAACTCCGTGATGAGGGCTACACCACAACAAAGACCAACTCCACAGGACGCAGACACACCAACTGGCTCAACATGATCTATCCACGGCTTTGGCTTTCTCGTAATCTGCTTAAAGATGATGGGGTTATCTTTGTGAGTATTGATGATGATGAAGTGCATAATCTTCGTAAGGTGATGGATGAGATTTATGGGGAAGAGAATTTTGTTGGGCAATTAGTTTGGCAAAAACGTAAGGGTGGAGGAAATGATTCTTTTTTTGTTGCAGTAGATCATGAGTACGTATTGGTATATGCAAAATCTATTGAAAAACAATCTAAAGAATGGAGAATACCGTATCAAGAAAAACATTTGAAAAGATATAAGGAGGAAGATAGTAATGGACGATACTATTGGGATACATTGCATAGAGGTGGTTTACAAAGTCCTATAGTTTATGATGTGACATGCCCAGATGGTTCAGTTATAAAGGATGGTACTTGGCAAATTTCAAAAGATACATTTAATAAAAAATTACTAAAAAAAGAAATACAAATTATTAAAAAAGACAATCATAAATGGAGTGTTCAGCATAAAATATACCAACCAAAAGGACGAGTGTTCCGTTCAATATATTCAGATCATAGTAATTCAGACTCTGCAGGAGAAATAAAGTCATTATTTGGTGTTAATAAATTTTTTGATACGCCTAAGCCAGTTGGATTACTAAAATCACTTATAGAACTCATATCTTTAAAAGATAAGGATATTATTCTAGATTTCTTCGCAGGATCTGGAACTACCGCCCATGCCGTCATGGGTTTAAATCAAAAAGATGGCGGCAACCGTAAATATATTCTCGTGCAACTTCCTGAAGCCACAGATGAAAAAAGTGAAGCCTACAAAGCAGGGTACAAAAAGATCAGTGACATTACCAAAGAGCGTATCAAAAGAGCTATGAAAAAGCTTGATTATAAGGATGGCTTTAAGTCCTTTAGACTGGACAACTCAAACTTCCAAGTCTTTAAAGAGGTAAAAAAAAGACCTGACATGAGTTATGAAGAGATAGAAAAGATGCTTAAAATGAGTATGTTTCATGAGAACATCTTGACCCAGGGAGCTAAAGAGCTGGATATCGTCTATGAAGTAGGGTTAAAAAATGGGTTTACTCTGAGCGCAGAGATAGAAGAGGTTAAAACAGACAAATACAGTTTTATGACACTGAGTGAAGACGAGAGAGTTTTCTACTTTAGTTTTGATAAGAAAATTGAGGGTGACATCGTACACGATGTTCCCAAAGATGCAAAACTCATCTGCTATGAAAAAGCGTTGACTACCAATGTGAAGCTGAACTTGCGTGAGAATTTAGATTTGGAGGTGTTGTAGATGAAGTTCAAAATCTTTTGTGACGAAAGTAACCATCTACTCAATACCAAATCAAATGTTATGGTCAACGGTGCTATATTAGCTCATGAGAGTGCAGTAGAGCAAATAAATAGAGATATAAAAGCACTAAAATACAAACATAAGTACTATAATGAACTTAAGTGGACAAAACTACTTCATTCACGAAAAGAATTTTATAGGGAGCTTGTAGATTATTTTTTTGCTTCAGATATGAAATTTAAAGCTACATTTATACCCAACAAAAAAGAGAATGTGCATAACCTTTATGGATATAACCATGATGAGTTTTACTATATTGTGTATTTTTACACGATGCGTAACTTTATGAATATTTCTCATGATTATAAAATCTACTTGGATTACAAAGATATGAACGGTGGTAAACGTATAAGAAAACTACAGGAAAAGTTGGGTAGAAATGCAAATGAGTGTGATATATATATTATACAGTCACAAGAGTCCCAGATATTGCAGTTGTGTGACCTTTTTATAGGGGCTATAAGTTATAAAAATAGAACAGATATAGCACATAACAGTGAGATCAAAAATTTTATCATCGAGTATATAGAGAGCAAGACAGGTTATCCTGTTGTCTCTACTCCACCATGGGAAGAGAAGTTCAATATTTTTAAGTGGGTGTTGGCATAGATGTTTGTATCGACTTCTAGAAATATAGATACATTTTGTCCTTTAGGGGTGGCAGAACTTTTCACTGTATTCAAAAATGACTTTATAGACAGTACGCTAACTATAACAAAAAATAGTATATCGTATACTATAGATGTTAAGCCTCATATTACTTGTACATGTCCATTTGCTTTTGATGAAAAAGCAGAAAAGTTTTGGCACTTAATTACTACAGATATAAATGCAAATAGAAGCAATAGAGTAAATCCGTGCATTTCTCCAAAAGAGAGAAAAAGACGCTATGATACTGCTAGATCAAAAAGAATACATTGGATAAAACCAGTGATAGAACAATGGCATACAGAGCCTGCTATTAGATATTTCTATCAAAAAAGAGGAAACAAAGTAAATCTTGTTTTATGGTACACCAATAGAAATTTTGCTGTGATTGTGAGAAAACTAAGCAATAGTAGTGATAGGTTTTTAGTTTCATCCTACTTAATATATGAGAGTGAAGTGTATAGGTATAAAAAACAGTTAAAAGAGTATGAAAAAAATGCACCGTTAGGGATAGAATGGTTTTAAGAAAAATTGGTCGCCCATACGGCAGGGCGGAGCCACTTGTAGAACAAGTTTTGTCCTCATACCTTGTTGATAACAACAATTTGGTATGTCAAGATAGTGTAATAGTAACACAATAAGTTTAAGCAGATATTAAAAAGGTATTACCAATGCAAATAAAATACACTACACAATCCCACCAAACCAAAGCCATAAATACCATAGTAGACTTGTTTCAAGGACAGAGTAGACAGGTCAGTGAATATGACATCTTTGATGGTGAAGCAGTATGCGGCAATGGGTATATGCTTGATAATATGTCACTGCTTGAAAATTTACAGAGAGTACAAAAAAGTAATAAGATAGAAGCGTCTCCGATGTTAGAGAGCCATGATTTTTCAGTAGAGATGGAGACAGGTACAGGGAAGACCTATGTGTATATAAAGTCTATACTTGAACTTTATGATAGATATGGATGGAACAAATACATTATCATTACACCGTCTATCGCCATTCGTGAAGGTGTTCTGAGCTCTTTGGCTAGTATGAAAAGTCACTTTAAATCAGAGTATAAATTTCCTTATGACTATTTTGAATATGACTCTTCAAGGTTAGGAAGTTTGAAGCATTTTATCCGTGATGATGGTTTGCAGATTATGGTGATGACTATTGACAGCTTTAAAAGAGCCAATACCATACTCAACATGACACAGGAGGGGTTTGCTGGTACGCCTAAAGAGAGTTTGCAAAAGGTTAATCCCATCCTCATACTTGATGAACCTCAAAATATGGAGAGTGAGCTGAGTAGAATTTCTATTGGTGAACTCAACCCACTTTTTACGCTGAGATTTTCTGCCACGCATAAGAACTACTATAATCTTATCTATACCCTTACACCAAGAGAAGCGCTGTCGCAAGGTTTGGTTAAACAGATAGATGTATTGGCATTGAGTGAAAATGAGACGGTGAATGATGCTTATATTAATGTACAAAAGATCGAGATAGATAAAAGATCTAAAAGACCTGTAGCAACATTGGAACTTATCGTGAAGAACAGAGATGAATTTGTGACCAAGTCTGTGAAGATAAAGGGTAATGACAGTCTCAAAGAGAAGACAAAAAATGCCATCTATACTGGGTTTATAGTCGATGAGATAAATGCACGAGAGATGTATATACAGTTTGAAAATGGCTTACGCTTGGAACTTAGTCAAATCAATGGTCAAGTCAAACAGCAGATACAAGAGCAACAGATCACTGAAGCTATAGCGATGCATATGCAAAAGTATGAAGAGCTGAAAAAGAAAGATATAAAAGTACTTAGTCTCTTCTTTATAGACAGGGTAGCAAACTTTTTGAATAATGAAGACGGATGGATGCAAAGACATTTTTGTCAAGAGTTTGACAGGCTTAAAGTAGGGTTTGAGAGTTTTAAAGATGTGCGTTCAGACGATGTGTATAAATACTATTTTGCCAAAAGAAAATCTGGATATATAGATGACCTTAAAAATAATGATAGTGATAGGAAACTAGCCAAAAAAACCTATGATCTCATTATGAAAGAGAAAGAGACACTTTTGAGTTTTGAAGAGAAGACAAGTTTCATCTTTTCTCATAGTGCTTTAAAAGAGGGATGGGACAATCCTAATGTATTTTTTATCACTACACTAAACGACACCAAATCAGAAATGAAAAAACGTCAAATACTAGGTCGAGGCGTACGTCTGGCTGTAGATAAATATGGCAACAGAGTAGAAGACAAAGAAATAAATAGACTTACGGTTGTAGCCAATGAAAGCTTTGACGATTTTGCTAGAGATTTACAGCTAGAGTATGAAGTTTCTGGGATCAGTCAGGGCAGTACACCTAACAATATAAAAAATAAAATAAAAGCTAAACGAAAATACAGTGAAAATGAACTCAACGATGAGTTTAAGGCTCTATGGAAAAAGTTAAAAAGTAAAACACTGTTTGAACTCAAACTTGATGAAGAAAAATATAAAGAAAAAGTGATTAGAAAACTTCAAGGTATTGAGACTAGAGAACAGAAAATAGTACGACAGTTTGGAACCATAGAAGATGACATCTATGGATATGTTGCAGAGGAGAAGAGTTTTGGACTCAATTTTGAGCAGATACTTCCTGATTTAGTCTCTATAATCGAAAAAGAAGTAGGGCTTACTCGATATATGATTATTGAGATACTCGATCAAGTAGACTTGAAACCTTTTATACGTAACAGTGATGCGTATACAAAAAGAGCGCTAGAAGCTTTTAATGATGCAAAACATGAGATACTTACGGAGTGCTCAGATGGTATTGTTTATAAAGAAAGTGGTGAATATTATACATTTATGAATGTATTTCCTGATGAACTTGAAGGGTACGACTATGAAATGTGCAGAAATGGATTGTATGATGCTGAACAGTGGGATTCAACTATAGAAAAAGATTTTATAGGGTGTGCTGATACACATTTTAAATTTTTTACTAAGTTACCTAAACGGTTTAAAATCAAAACACCATTGGGAAGTTATAGTCCTGATTTTGCAGTGATAAAATATGATGAAAGCGAAGGAGCTTTTGTTATTGAGACCAAGGGAAGTGAAAAGGAAAGTGAGCTTAGAGGGCATGAAAAATGGCAGATTAGTTATGCTAAAAAGCATTTCAAACTCTTAGACATAAAATATAAAGATAGAGTAACAGATTGTAAAGTGGTGTGAACCAGAGAGTTTATAGCAACTCTCTTGTATTTATACGTTAAATCTAAAGTGCATAACATCGCCATCTTGGACAATGTACTCTTTACCTTCAAGACGCATTTTCCCTGCATCTTTGGCACCTGCTTCGCCACCGTTTGCGATGAAGTCCTCATAGGCGATGACCTCAGCACGGATGAAACCTTTTTCAAAGTCGTTGTGGATGACAGCGGCTGCTTTTGGTGCTGTTGAGCCTTGACGTACTGTCCATGCTCTAACTTCTTTGACACCAGCCGTGAAGTAACTCATAAGACCGAGTTTGTGGAAGCCTTTATGAATGATCTGTGCAAGACCAGACTCTTCGATGCCCATCTCTTCGAGAAAGTCTGCTGCTTCGTCATCTTCCATGCCCACTAGCTCTTCTTCGAACTTGGCACAGAGCTTAACCACTTCACAGTTGTTCGCTGCAGCGTGCTCTTTTACAAGCTTTACAAACTCATTGTCCTCAGCGATACCGTCTTCATCAACGTTTGCACCGTACATGATCTCTTTCGAGGTTAAAAGACGTAGCTCTTGGTCAAGCTGGATGAACTCTTCGCTCTCTACTTCTGGGAAATTACGTGCAAGGTTACCATCTGCAAGGAACTCAGCAAGTTTTTCAGCTGCTTCCATAAGGCCTGCTGCACTTTTGTCAACACGTGCCTGCTTTTTAAGACGATCCATACGGTTACTTAGTGCTTCAACATCAGCTAAGATAAGCTCTGTCTCGATGATCTCGATGTCACGGATAGGGTCAATAGAACCTTCAGTATGCACAATGTTCTCATCTTCAAAACAACGTACGATCTGCAAGATGACCTCTGTCTCACGGATGTTGGAGAGAAACTTGTTACCAAGACCTTCACCCTTGGATGCACCCTTAACAAGACCTGCAATGTCAACAAAATCAAGAGTAGAATACTGGATGCGCTCCGGGTTGACGATCTTTGCCAATTCATCAAGACGTTTGTCTGGAACAGGAACAACTGCTTTGTTTGGTTCTATAGTACAGAAAGGGTAGTTAGCTGCCTCTGCATTTTGTGCTTTGGTTAGTGCATTGAAAGTAGTTGATTTTCCGACGTTTGGTAGCCCTACGAGGCCGATTGCTAAACCCATTTTTGGTCCTTGATAAAAGAGTAGATTATAATAAATGCAATTATACTGAAGAAACCTTTTTGTTCAGAGTGGTTTACGTGATTGATGTTATGATACATGCTAATAATCATCAGCTTCTAAGGAACTTTAATGCGATATCTTTTATTAATACTACCTCTTTTTATGTTTGCATCAGACTTTCATACTGATAAGATCATCGAAAAAAACAGTGCTGCTGTCATTAAAATATTTTCTTACGCAGTAACGCCCAACTACTATGTGCCTTGGAGCATGCATGGACAGAGTGCTTCGACGGGTACAGGTGTTGTCATAAAAGGCAAGCAGATCTTGACGGCAGCACATGTTGTCTCTAATGCCACCTACCTAGAAGTACAAAAAAGTCTGGATCCCAAGAAGTATTTTGCAGAAGTAAAGTGGATCGCACATGATGCGGACTTGGCACTTCTTGAGGTCAAAGATGAGACATTTTTTGAGAAGATAACACCTATGACTATTGGTTCATTACCCAAACGTCAAGATGGTGTGGCCGTTTATGGCTATCCTACAGGTGGGACACAGATCTCTATTACCAAGGGGATCGTCTCTCGTATAGAGCAGACAATATACGTGCATAGTGCTATAGACTTTTTGTCGATTCAGATCGATGCTGCGATCAACCCGGGAAACAGTGGTGGACCAGCGTTTAACAAGTCGGGAGAGATCGTTGGTATCGCGATGCAGGGGATGACTGCGTCCAACAGCATCGGTTACATCATCCCCACACCTATAATAAAGCACTTTTTGAAAGATATAGAAGATGGAAGCTACGATGGCTTTCCGGATGATGGTGTCTACATACAAGAGATGGAGAACCGTGCGCTGAAGCAGTACTATAAAACACAAAAACGTTCAGGTGTTTTGGTGACCTCTATCATTCAGGGGAGTTCTGCTGATGGTTACCTGAAACCCGATGATGTTATCTTGGAAGTGGACGGTCATGCTATAGCAGATGACAACTCCATCTCAACCCAAGAGATCAAAAAAGTCTCGACCAACTACGCGATTAAAAAGCACTTTATAGGTGAAGAAGTACATTTCAAGATCTTACGACAAGGCAAGGTCTTAGAGGTGGCTATGCCACTGAAAGGGCATGTTTCCAAAATACCTTTCGAGCATGAGAAGATGCCGCGGTACTACATCTTTGCAGGGATGGTCTTTACACCATTGACACAGAACTACCTTGGTGCATGGGGAAAAGAGTGGGACAAAAAAGCACCTGTGGACTTTTTATATGCCTTTCGTCATGCGGACATTACAAAGAGTGATGACCAAGAGATCGTTGTGTTACAAGGGGCCCTTTATAACAAGATCAATGCCGGTTACAGCCCAAATAACGAGATCGTTAAAAGTGTCAATGGCATAGAGATCCACTCACTAAACGACCTGGCCAAGATCATAGATGAGAGCGGAGAGACGGTAGTGGTAAAAACCAATACCGATTCGGTTTACATCATCGATGTTAACGAGGCCCAAAAAGTAGAGCAGCAGATCCTTTCACAGTACAGGATCTCCAAGAAGTCTCATCTTGATTCAAAATAACAAAGGGATATTATGACACCAGCTTACTACTTCGTAGATGTTGAATCCACAGGCATCGATTATAAAAATGACCGGTTGATACAGTTGGCGTTTTTAAAAGTGCAGGGCGATAAAAAAGAGGCTTTCAATGACCTCTGTTATACAGACATAGAGATGAACGATGCGGTTGTGGCCATCCACCACATCACCAATGCCATGCTCGAAGATAAGTACTGGCCTTATGAGACCGACAGTTTCCAGGAACTTGAAAAAGGCAATCTGGAGCGTAACTACTTCGTCTCTCACGGTAATGAGCTCGATCTTGTGATGTTGGAACACGAAGAGTTGGAGATCAAGATGCAAAAAGTGGACACAGACCGCTGTGCAAGACTGCTTTTAAAAGAGGCACCAAGTTATAAGCTTGAAGACCTCATCAAACAGTATGGTCTTGACAAAAAAGCACTTTCTGTTGCGAAAGAGGTGGGTTTAGAGAGACTAGATGCCCATGATGCACTCAGTGACGCCATCTGGCACTACCTTATTTTTGAGCTGTTACTTGAAAAAGCAGAGGGCAAAGTAGAGACATTGGTACAGATGACGGAGAAGCCTATGATGCTCGAAAAGATCACGTTTGGAAAGTATAAAGGCAAAAGTTTTGAAGAGATGTTTGACAAAATCCCACTAGACTTTGTCTGGATGTACGTCAACATGGCACCAACATGGCCAGACCTAGACTTTACCCTCACTCACTGGCTCAAACAAAAAGAGTTCTTTTGGAAAAAGGCACAGCAAGAGCGTAAAGAAGCAGAGAAGTTACTCTTTTGACCTACATGTATAGGTGATAATTTATAATTTAGAGATAGGCTATTAAAGTCGAAACAATAGCAAAAGTCAATGGCTAAGTATCGTGTTATCATGGCGGGTGTAAACGGAATGATTTAATTTTTACTTAGATAGGATATAAATATCTTCTCACAATTTCTACACTTTTTTTTCTTATAATAATATAAGAATTTGATAACACTCAAAAGGATATAAAATGCTAAATTTCAGACAGTTTAACGATGTAACAAAACCTGGTCCCAACCATCAAAGAATCGGATTGAAGTTAACAGATTATCCTGAGTTAAAAGAGCAACAGAAATCTTTAAAAATAGCGTTTAATAAATTTACGGGAAAAGTTTTACAGGGCTTTAATGAGGACATTGGGCAAACTGTATTTAAAGAAAAGAATGTGCATACCAACTATCAGAATTCTGGTTATTATAGTTCTTATTTTTGGAATAGACTTATTAGTAGTAGATCAGATTTTGATGGAATAGCTATTTGGTTTTTGCTGAATGTTGAGGGGGTACATGTCACTATAGGTACTACTAACTCTATTGAAAGTGTTTTACCTACTGAAACCATAGATAGAATCAACAGAAACTTTATTAATAAATGCTCACAACAAATCGAAGGCTTTGAATATCGAATTGACCATAAATACGCAAGCTTTAAATATATAAAAGAGGACATAGAAGAAGACCTGTTTATTGACCTTCTCCATTTCTTATTACCTTTTTATGAGGAAGCGATTATTGATTATAATGAACAGACCATTGGGACTTCAGTAAGTCGAGAAGAAGTGTTACGAGCGATTGTAGATTTTGAACAGTTTGGTATTAGAGATGGGTATAGAGAACCAAATAAGTATTTTTTTAGACTTAGTGGTAAAGAAACATTATATCCACGAAAATATATCGTTCTACGTGCAAGAGAGTATCATGGACTTGATAACACAGCTTATACTACTGATCAAGCGAAGAGAACTCTGAACTCTATATTTGGCGAACATATTGAACATGTTGATATAAATAGAGAGATTATACGAGAAAAGAGAAATCTATTTATTGAGATTGCAAGTAGATATAACATGAAATATCAGACATCAGAAGTTTCATATTTTCAGATATATCCAAACAACATACCTGAAGAAGGAAGTCAAGGCACTCATTATGAATTTATTGCAAAAAATGGAATATTGTATTTGGCATTACATATAGAGTCTAGAGGAGAGTTAGTGGTTCAAGAAAGAGCACAGCTAAAGCAGAACCTTCTAGATGTATCTATTGACATAAACATGAACAATGATATTGATGGCTTGTCCAATGATGAAATTAAAGATTTATTTCAAAAAATGTATGAAGCTTATCAGCCTGTAATAGAAAATATATATAAGGTGGACGGTATGAATTATAAAGATATATTTAAAAGTTGGTGGTATGGCAATAAGTCTGTTCAAAATGATGGATCACGATACGCACAAGGTACAAAAGATGCATATTTTAGAGAACTAGATCGTTTAAGTACAGGTGCTTTAGATGGTAAAGATATTTTTGGCGTCACTGATATAGATGAACTGCAGGAACTTTATGAACGTTTAGCATCAGGAGATTTAATAGAATATAATCAGCGACATCAAAATACAGATCCAAGTAATGGATTGAAGCAATATATTAAATTTCATAAAAATAGAAATAATAGACCTATTGTACAAACTTCCACAAGTAGTGCTAGTTTACAGAAGGGTAAGAAGATGAATTTAAATACTATACTTTACGGTCCTCCTGGTACCGGTAAGACTTATCATACAATCAATAAAGC